>JAAYPH010000036.1 GCA_012519955.1 Candidatus Epulonipiscium sp. | reverse complement strand
CTAACGAATGGATTACTGCACCTGTTTTAATGAAATGGATTGAACAATTTTCTAAGGCATTTGCCATGGATGGCATTATAAGAGGATATCCTGCGAGGACTATATGGGAACAAGCCACGATCTATATTGTTCCAATGGTAAATCCTGATGGTGTAGAATTGGTTATTAATGGCGTATCTCCGGATAACCCAAGATATAATGAGCTCATTGAATGGAATGATGGCAGCAGTGATTTTGAGAGATGGAAGTCGAATATTAGAGGAGTTGACTTAAATCGCAATTATGATGCATCTTGGGAAGAATTCAAGGAAATGGAAGAAAGCTTAGGAGTGGATGGACCAGGACCCTATTTATATGCCGGCCCAAATCCGGAATCCGAGCCAGAATCCAAGGCGGTAGCCGATTTTACAAGAGCACATGATTTTCGCCTGGTACTTGCATATCATACCCAGGGAGAAGTCATCTTCTGGACCTATAGAAACCTTCAGCCTTCGGAAGCATTGAAAATAGGAGAGATGTTTGCAGCGGTCAGCGGATATACCCTTGATGAACCGGTTGGTGCTGCCCTGTATGCCGGATATAAAGATTGGTTTATCAAAGAATATAGAAGGCCAGGATATACAATCGAGGTAGGAAGAGGGGAAAATCCATTGCCTATTTCACAATTCGATGAAATCTATGAAGCGAACGAAGAACTTTTGCTATTGGCTGCTTTAGTCTAAATTATTTTACTGAAATTAAATTAAAAATGTATATAAAATGGATCGAAGCTCTCCACATGGAGAGTTTTTTGTTATATGGATAATTTCTCCAAATTTCCTATGCGATAAAAAGATGAAATAAGAAAGTTCGTCCTGCTTAGGACCAAACTTTCTTAATTTCAGTGGCGAGACGTAGTCACTCTCTTGTTTGTACGATTCGTGCCTGGATTTAGTTTGATAAAACAATAATTATGTTATAATAGGTTATAGCTAAGATAAAGCAAAGAACTGTTTTCATTTTGTAGAATGAAATTCTTTAGATTAGGAGTGACTGGTTTGATCGAAAAAGATAAAAAGCAAGTATTAAATCTTTTAAAAACTGCAAGAGGACAATTGGATGGCATTATCCGTATGGTTGAAGAAGACAGATACTGTATAGATATATCCAAACAAATTTTGGCAGTACAGGCATTGCTTAAAAAAAGCAATCTTACCGTATTAAAGCAACATATTCACGGCTGTGTAAGACGTGCCCTTTTGAATGGCGAAGGAGAAGAAAAAATTGAAGAAATTATCACGATTTTAGACAAATATATGAAATAAAATGTACTTGTTCAAGAATTGTTCATAATTTTTTCATATTTATATATTATAATATACCATGAGCATATTTTATTCTAATGAACAAGGAAGTGAATGGTTATGGAATGCCCTGTGTGTGGAAACCAACGTTTGGGTATATTAGGAAGAATCAGATATTATTGTCCTCATTGTAATCTTGAAATCGTGGTAAAAGATAGTATACTGGAAATTTATGAAATAAAAGAAGACGGAGAGTTAATACTTATTAAGCAGCAAAAAAAGGCATCGTAGTGTAGAGAGGAGATCATAAAATGGATATACTTAGTAATCTTTTGTGGATGATTGCAATATGGTGGATGTTGTCGAGAATGCTTAGAACTGTCAGACTTATTCAGCATCAGAGGCTGCTTCAGGAAAAAAAGGAAAATCAAATGCATTTTGAACAGTCAGATATGCAATCAAACTATAAACAGCAGTCAGAAGTTCCTTTAGAAATGGTTGAAGATCCGGTTTGTGGCAAGTTTGTTGAGAAACATCGGGGGTATCAACTTTCACGAGGGACAGAGTCTTTTTATTTTTGCAGTTGGGATTGCCGTGAAAAATTTATTAAGGAACATTTAAAGCAGCCCGAATAAGTGGGGCTGCTTTTTGATCATAATACTAATAAAAAAGGGAGTGGCAAAATGAAGAAAATTGCCATTGTAACAGGCGCTTCCTCAGGTCTGGGGAAGGACTTTGTCAGACAGCTGGACAGAAAATATGAATTAGACGAAATCTGGATGATTGCTCGAAGAAAAGAAAAAATGAAGAAATTAGCTCATAGCCTAAAAAACTCAAAGGGAGTAGTCATTGGAGCAGATTTATCACGACGAGAAGAAATAAATAAAGTTATTAATAAATTAAATGATGAAAAGCCAAGAGTGTTATTTCTTGTGAACAGTGCTGGCTTTGGAAAAATTGGATCATTTATTGAATTAGGGTTAGATGAGCAGCTGGATATGATCGATTTAAATATTAAAGCACTGACAGCCATGACATATAACGTCCTTCCTTATATGAGCAAGGGCTCTAAAATTATTCAAATTGCTTCTTCGGCAGCTTTTTTGCCACAGCCGGGATTTAATATTTATTCAGCTACGAAAGCATATGTTTTTCATTTCAGCAAGGCTTTGGGCATTGAACTCAAAAATAAAGGCATCGGAGTGTTGGCGGTATGTCCCGGTCCGGTGAAAACAGAATTTTTTAAAGTGGCATCTTCGAAAGGAAAACCTTTAGATTGGAAGTCTAAGTTTATGGTTCAATCAAAGGATGTAGTGGCTCAGGCATTAAAAGATTCAGAACAAAATAAGATGGAATCTGTTTATGGAGTCACAATGAAGTTGTTCAAGATCGTTTCAAGAATCATTCCCCATAGGATGATTTTAAAGATGTTTAAATGGAATTAAGTATATCATTTATGTATTGGTATATACTTTATTAGAGAATTTAAAACAACAATAGAAATATAGGAGATGAATATATGGAATTAAATAGTGTAGTACATGGATTTAAGCTGATTGAGGAAAAGACAGTTAAAGAACTTAATTCTACAGCTCGTATTTTTATCCATGAAAAAAGCGGCGCTAAATTATTACATTTAGAAAATGATGATGAAAATAAGGTATTTGCAATTACCTTTAGAACCCCGCCCGCTGATAGTACAGGACTGCCTCATATATTAGAGCATTCTGTATTATGCGGTTCCAGAAAATTTCCCACTAAAGACCCCTTTGTAGAATTGGCCAAAGGCTCATTAAATACATATTTAAACGCTATGACTTTTCCGGATAAAACGATGTATCCAATTGCCAGTACCAATGAAAAAGACTTCATGAACTTAATGGATGTATATCTCGATGCGGTATTTTATCCAAACATATATAAATATCCTGAAATACTTATGCAAGAAGGCTGGCATTATGAATTAGAGAATGAAGACGATGAACTGACTTATAAGGGAGTTGTTTATAATGAAATGAAAGGAGCTTTTTCATCTCCCGAAGCCATTCTTTTTAGAAAGATCCAAGAATCTGTATTGCCCGACACGCCTTATGGAGTAGAATCGGGAGGAGACCCGGAGTATATTCCGGATTTAACTTATGAGGATTTTCTTGCTTTTCACAAAAAATATTATCATCCTTCCAATAGCTTTATATATCTTTATGGCAATGGAAATTTAGAAGAGCAGCTTCAGTTCATCGATCAAGAATATCTCAGTAATTTTGACAAACAGGATATTGATTCTTCAATTCCGATCCAAGAATCTTTTGATAAAATAAAAGAGATCAATGTGGAATATCCTATATCCCCCGAAGAAGGAGAACAAGGGAAAACCTTTTTAAGTTTAAATTATGCCATAGACCGTTCTACAAATCCGGAAGTATATTTGGCTTTTCAAATTCTGGAGTATTTGCTTCTTGAGACCCCGGCTGCACCTCTTAAGAAAGCATTACTGGATGCCGGAATAGGAAAAGATGTTTTTGGAAGCTTTGACATGAGTATTCAGCAGCCTATTTTTAGTATAGTAGTTAAAAATTCCGATAAAGAGAAAAAAGAATTATTTGAGAAGACAGTATATGAAACCTTAAATAAATTGGTCAATGAAGGAATTGATAAGAAGCTCATTCAGGCTGCTGTGAACTCAAAGGAATTTACCCTTCGTGAAGCGGATTCAAGAAGCTATCCAAAAGGACTAATTTATGGAATTAAAGTGTTGGACAGTTGGCTTTATGATGCTGATCCTCTTATAAATCTTCAATATGAGCCCACTTTGGAAAAAATTAAAGAAAGCTTTACCTCTCCATATTTTGAAAACTTAATTAAAGAATATTTACTCAATAATACGCACGGCACCATGCTCATTTTAAATCCTAAGAAAGGACTTTTAGAAGAAAGAACTAAAAAAGTTAAGCAAAAGCTCTCAGAGTATAAAGCTAAGCTATCAGATGAAGAGATTAAAGAGCTAATCAAGCAAACGGAAAAATTAAGAGAAAGACAGATAACTCCCGATGATCCAAAAGATATAGAAAAGATTCCTGTGCTATCCCTTGATGATATTAATAAGGAAGCAGAGAAACTGCCACAGTTAGAAAAGAAAGAAAACGATATAACAGTACTGTTCCATCCTTTATTTACAAACAAAATCACATATTTGAATCTATATTTTGATTTAAAAGTTTTAGAACAAAAGCTTATTCCTTATGCAGGGATGTTAGTTGGCATTTTAGGCAAAATGGATACTGAAAAATATTCTTATGCTGATTTAGCTAATGAAATCAATATCCATACCGGGGGCATTCATTTTTATGCAGAAACTTATGGAATCAATGGAGATTCAAAGTCCTACGAAAGTAAATTTATTATAAAGTCAAAGGCACTTACTGAAAAGCTTCCTCAACTTGTTGGATTGATTAAAGAAATTATTACTGCAACTTCCTTTGAAAATGAAAAAAGACTTTTAGAGATTATCAGAGAAATGAAGTCCCGTATGGAGATGGCATTAAACAGTCAGGGACACGTGGTTGTCTCTGATAGACTTCTGGCGTATTTTTCAGAGAAAGGCCAATTTGCTGAAATATTAAAAGGCTTCTCCTTCTATAAATTCGTAGAAGATATTGAAGAAAATTTTGAAGCCAAAAAGCAAGAGCTCATTGCGAACTTAAAAGAAGCTGCGAATCAGATTTTCAATGTGAATAATTTGCTTATTGGTGTAACCGCCCAGGAAGAAGACTATACAGAATTCCAAGCACATATAAAAGAACTGCTTAATAACTTGAAGAATACACCTGTTACGAAGCAACAATATTCCTTTGATTTATCCGTTAAAAATGAAGGATTAATGACTCAAAGTGATATTCAATATGTAGCAAAAGGTTATAATTTCTTAGAATTAGGATATTCTTATTCAGGAAGTTTGCAGGTATTAAAAACAATTATCGGCTTAGATTATCTTTGGAACAGAGTACGTGTTCAAGGCGGTGCCTATGGTGCATTCATTAGCTTTTCACGAAATGGCAATGTGTATTTCTCTTCCTATAGAGATCCTAATTTAAAAAAGACCTTGCGGGTATACGATGAAGCAGGAAGTTATCTTGAAAAATTCGATGCCAATGAAAGAGAAATGACAAAGTATATTATAGGTACAATCAGCAAATATGATTTCCCCCTTAGTCCTTCCATGAAAGGAGAAAAGGCAGTATCTCAATATATCAGTAAAATCACTTATGAGGATGTTCAAAAAGAAAGAGATGAGATTTTAAGCACAAAAAGAGAAGATATTATAAATTGTAAAGAGATGATGGAAAAATTAGCTGGGCAGAATTATATTTGTGT
>JAAYPH010000035.1 GCA_012519955.1 Candidatus Epulonipiscium sp. | reverse complement strand
TGTTATTATTATTCTTAAGAGCCATAGCTGAAACCTCCGTATGTGATTGATTAGACACCAATATCATACTAGGTTTCTTGTTATGGTTCTACTGTTTTACATGTTGCAGTTCATTTTACAATGAATCGTTGAAAATTTTTATTAAAAATTTACTAAAATTTTCTTGACAAATAAAATTTCTAATATATAATTATAATTAAGTAATAATTATTATTACTTAATTATAATTTACATAATTAACTTATAATAATTAAAAAATATAAATTTTTAGGAGGTAATGTATTATGTCATTAATCGGAACTGAAGTAAAACCATTTAAAGCTCAAGCTTATCACAACGGAAAATTCATTGAAGTGACTGAAGCAGATTTTAAAGGAAAATGGAGTGTAGTTTTCTTTTATCCTGCTGACTTTACTTTCGTATGTCCTACAGAATTAGAAGACTTGCAAAATAATTATGAAACCTTAAAATCCCTTGGTGTTGAAGTTTACGCTGTTTCAACTGATACTCATTTTACTCATAAAGCATGGCATGACAGCTCTGAAACAATTGGCAAAATTACTTATGTGATGATCGGCGATCCTTCCCATACTCTATCCAGAAATTTTGATGTTCTTATTGAAGCAGACGGGCTTGCAGATCGTGGAACTTTCATCATTGATCCAGACGGCGTTATTCAAGCTGTAGAAATTAACGCAGGCAATATAGGCCGTGATGCTACTGTACTTATTAACAAAATTAAGGCAGCTCAATATGTAAGAAATAATCCTGACGAAGTTTGCCCTGCTAAATGGAAAGAAGGATCTGCAACACTTAAACCAAGTCTTGATTTGGTGGGAAAGATCTAAGAGGCAAAATATGATATTAGATGCGGATATAAGGGAACAATTAACTCAATATCTTCAATTGATGGAAAATGATATAGTGATAAAAGTCAGTGCAGGTCCCGATGAAGTATCAAAAGACATGGTTTCTCTTGTAAATGAGATAGCCACCATCTCTTCCAAGATTAAAATTGAGGAAACAAATTTGCCTCGAACACCATCCTTTAGCGTAAATCGATTAGGAGAAGATACAGGAGTCACCTTCGCCGGAATACCTTTAGGTCATGAATTTACTTCCTTAATATTGGCACTGCTACAGGTAAGCGGAAGACCTCCAAAGGTCGAGGAAAAATTAATCCATCAGATTAAAAATCTTAAAGGTGAATACCATTTTGAAACATATATCAGTTTAAGCTGCCATAATTGCCCCGATGTTGTTCAGTCTCTTAATTTAATGAGTATTTTAAATCCTAATATTACTCATACCATGATTGACGGTGCTGCTTTCAAAGAAGAAGTTGAAAGCAAAGACATCCTGGCGGTCCCATCCATATACTTAAATGGAGAGTTTTTCGGCGGCGGTCGAATGACCTTGGAATCCATTCTTTCTAAGATGGGTACTACAGTTAATATATCAGAGTTAAATAATAAAGACCCCTTTGATATGCTTATCATCGGAGGAGGTCCGGCTGGAGCAAGTGCAGCTGTTTATGGTGCTCGCAAAGGCATTCGTACAGGTATTGTTGCCGAGCGATTCGGCGGTCAGGTACAGGACACAATGGGTATTGAAAATTTCATAAGTGTAAAATACACAGAAGGTCCAAAGTTGGCTGCAAACCTCGAAGAGCACGTTAAAAATTACGATGTCGATATTATGAGTGGACAAAGAGCTATTTCTTTAAAAAAGAAAGAGTTTATAGAAGTTGAACTGGAAAACGGTGCTGTTTTAAAAAGCAAAACGGTAATTCTTTCTACAGGTGCTCGTTGGAGAAATGTCGGAGTACCTGGGGAAATAGAATTCAAGAACAAAGGTGTTGCCTACTGCCCTCACTGTGACGGCCCCCTATACAAAAATAAAAACGTCGCAGTGATTGGCGGAGGAAATTCCGGTATTGAGGCAGCCATTGATCTTGCAGGTATTGTAAATCATGTAACAGTTCTTGAATTTATGCCTGCTTTAAAAGCGGATGCCGTTTTACAGGAAAGCCTTTACAGCCTCCCCAATGTAACTGTGCTTACAAATGTTCAAACCAAAGAAATTACTGGTACCACTAAAGTGGATGGCATTACTTATATTGAACGGGACACAGGTATAGAAAAACATATTGACTTACAAGGTGTCTTTGTTCAGATAGGTCTTGTCCCTAATACGGATTGGCTCGGAGATACCGTTGAGCGCAATCATTTCGGCGAAATCATCATTGATCGCCACGGTGCTACGAATATTCCCGGAGTTTTCGCCGCAGGCGATTGTACAAATACCCCCTATAAACAAATTATAATTGCAATGGGTTCAGGAGCCACTGCAGCTCTAGGAGCCTTTGACTACTTAATACGAAATTAATCCAAAAAAGGAGAATTGCTATACTACTTTCAGTAGGAAGCAATTCTCCTTTTTATTGTCAAGAAATGGCACATATGCTATTGACTATTTCATCGTATATATAATAGAATTATATTATCTAAATTTAACAATTTTGATATTATTAGTAGCTATGGTACGTACTTTCTGAAGGAGTTGTAGAATAGTGACTTTAAAAAATATTTCTATAAAGTATAGTTATATGCTATTTATAATAATGATGATTGTTCCAATTTTGTTCTTATTGTCCTTCTTCTTCTTTAAATATATGTATAATTGTATACTTAATAACTCACAATTGGTGATCAGTCAATCTAAGAATACAGTAATTGAAACGATTGAAAGTACCGAAAAAAGTTATGAACTTGTCTCAAGCCATTTCAATCCTATAATGACGGAATGCCTAGAACTCTTTAATGAAGAATATGAAAAAAATAAAGGGGATTTATCCAAAATTGATATGAAGGCACTTAAAGAGAGATATCAGAATCTCCTTGATTTATATATTATAGATCATAACGGAGTAATCACCCACTCTACTTTTCCATCCGCCCTTGGCATAGATTTTAAAATGTTTCCAGACTTCTACGAAAATTTAACTTCCATTAGAGAAGGCAATGAAACAGTCATTTCAAAAGTAACTTCTGAGCTGAGAACAAATGAATTAAGAAAATGGGGTTACATGCCAACTAAAGACCATAAATATGTATTAGAAGTAGGAATAGCTTCTGATGAATTGGAAAAATATATAGAAAAACTGAACTTCATTGATATAACAAATTCTTTAAAGAAGAACAATCCTTTTATTAAAGATTTAATCGTCTATGATTTTCATATATTTAAGTTAGGATATGCTGAAGCAGAAAAGGATCTAGAAAAAATTAAAATAATTAATGAAGTCTTCAAAAACAAACAAAATTATAAAATAATTAATTCTAATGGTTTTATAGACAAAGAATACATCTATGTCAACACCTTTTCAAACATCTTGGATGATTCACAAAAAGTAATAGAAATTACTTATACCTATGATTCGGTTTTAGAAGAACTGAGTAATGTTAGAAAAAATACAATTACTTTTATCTTAATTTATGCTCTTATCAGTTTATTGGTCGTGTACATTCTAACCTCAAAGTATATTACCAATCCGCTCATAAATTTTACAAATGAAATAAAAAATATTTCAAGCGAAAATCTGCAGATCAACCTGGAAGTTGAAAGCAATAATGAAATTGGATTATTGAAGAAAAACTTCAATTCCATGTCGGAAAAGCTGCAAAACACATTAATATCAAAAAAATATTTAGAAAATGTAATTGATTCCATCGGTGATATACTCATTATCTTGGATAAAGATTTCAATATTTTTAGAATCAACAGATATACTTTAAACGTACTGGGAAAAACTGAAAATGAATTATTAGGTATGCCGCTCAACACATTATTTGAAGATTCAATTTCTGAATCAGAACTCATCCATAGACTTAAAGATACTCAAAACATTGAAAACATAGAAAATACATTAACTAAAGCTGATAATACAAAAACTGTTGTTCTGTCATCTTTTTCTGTGATCTATGGGGATGACAATCAGATTTTAGGTTACATATGCAATGCCAAAGATATAACAAGTACAAAGCTTGCCTTAAGGAAGTTAGAAGAATCCAATCTTAAACTCATACAAAAAGAAGCTGCATTAAGGAAAAAATATGCTAAGGATTGTCTGACTGGAATTTATAACAGAGAATATATTATGAAGGCTTTAACTGAAACTATAGAAAATACACCTGGTGTATATTCTACTTTTTCCGTTATTATGTTTGATTTAGACTATTTCAAAAATGTAAATGATCAGTATGGTCATCAAGCAGGCGATGATGTCCTTAGAGGGGTAGCAAATATTATCCGTAATAATTTAAGAACTACGGATTACGCAGGCAGATATGGCGGAGAGGAATTTATTATCATTCTGCCTGACACTTCTATGCAAGAGGGCTTGAAGATTGCTGAAAAAATAAGACTAGAAATTAAAAACACAAAATTTTATAATGACTTAATCAATATTACAATCAGCGGCGGAATCATTGAATGGGATCAGGATACGGACAGTGATATATTTAATAAAGTTGATATGCTTTTATATGATGCAAAGAAAGATGGAAGAGATAATATCAAATCTGCATAAAAAATGTATAAAAAGGAGAATTGCTATATTACTTTCATAGGAAGCAATTCTCCTTTTCTTTTGTATGATACGCCCTAAACCCTAAACTGATCTATTAAAGATTTTAATTCTTTTGAAATAGCCGCCAGCTTTTCTCCTGAGTGAGCAATTTCCCCAATTGTAGCGGCCTGCTCCTCCATAGATGCGGATGCCTGCTCAGTGGCAGCGGCATTTTCTTCTGAAATGCCCGATAAATTTTGAGTCAGTTTTATAATGATATTTTTATTCTCTTTCATCAAATCTGCAGAATAATTTAATTTATTAATGATAATTTTAATAGAATCTATTGCCTCAGCAATCCCCTCGAATTTACTTTCCGTTAATTTTACACTACCTGCTTGTTTATCAATAATCTGCTTGGATTGCTGCATAATATTCACTGCATTTTGTGATTTTATCTTAAGCTCATTGATTACTGTTTTGATGTCATTGGTAAACGTATTGGATTGTTCTGCGAGTTTTCTAATTTCATCTGCTACGATTGCAAAACCTCTGCCTGCTTCCCCTGCTCTTGCTGCTTCTATAGCTGCATTTAGTGCCAATAGGTTGGTTTGGTCAGCTATGCTTTCAATCATGGCACTGGCACTTTCTATTTTCTCAGCACTTTCATTATTGCTCATAACGATCTGATAGATATTGTTGGAAGCAGAATTACTTTCTTCCGTTTTATCAATAAGATCTTTTAATATTAAGAATCCTTCTTCTTTCTGTCTTTCAATCTGTTCTGCCGCAGTATTGAGTTCTTTCAAATAATTTGAATCTTCGTCTAATAATTGTCCTAATTCTTCTACATTATTAGCAGTTGTTTCAGTATCTTGTGCCTGCTCACTCGCTCCTCTTGCTATTTCTTCAATGGCCTTTGCCACTTCCTCGGAGGTGTTGGCTGCCTGTTGAGAGGTTGCAGTTAATTCTGCCGATGAAACAGCAATTTTCTCGGAGGTATGAACCGTTTCAATAATAAAATCTGCAACATTATCTCTCATAATTCTAAGAGATCTTACCATATCCCCTATTTCATCTTTCCTTCTAGAGTATTTTAACAGCTGAGAATCCTCATTTGCAGAAAAATCCAAATTTGCGAAGTCCTTTATTTTATTCGTTACAGCCAGTATGGGTTTGGTCACATTGCCTGAAATATAGTTAAACAATAATACTGTTAATATTAACATAATTAATGAAGAAGCCATTACCACAGTTGATATTTTTCTTGCACTGGACTTTAACTCATTCTCGGACATAAGCAATACCAATATCCAATCGGTTCCTTCAACCTTATATGGATTTACAATATATTTTTCCCCATCAATAACAACCTTGAAAGACTCTTGGTTTTCCGTTAAAATTCTGTCAAGTCCTTCTATGCTTACTTCTTCTATTTTCTTAAAATTATTTTCAGCATTTTTCCCATCTGCCATAATTACTCCAGAACTATGTACAATCATAGAAAACCCTGTTTTGCCTGTCTTCATTTGACTTAAAATATTTCCTATAGAAGACTGCTTAACATCATATCCGAATACTCCCAAAACTTTTCCGTTCTTATCTGTAAATGAACGAACATTGCTTGTAACTAAGCTGTTGCTGGCCGGATCAAAATAGGGTTCCGTTCTGAATATTTTTCCGTTCCCATCTATTGCAGTAGTGTACCATAATTTTTCTTTTGGTACATAGTGAGCTGCCGTTGTTGTCTCAGGCCATTGTACATAAGAGCCCCACTCGGTACCGAAATAAATATACAATGCATCGGGATGGGTTTCTCCAAACTGCTTAAAAAGCTCATAAATTTGCTGTTCTAATCCTCCATTTCTTGATGGTGTCATTTGAACAGTCTCTGTCGCATCTACATATTTTGTTATGCTATGATCTGCTTGCATTACCAGTGGATGCGTTGCCAGTGCATCCAAATTTTGATCTATTTGTTCATAAAAAATAGTAATTGCTTGAGAAACTATCTTCATTTGGTCCATGGAATTGCTGTAATAATCTTCATAAACCTTTTGATTGATCTGATGAATAATAATGCCACTAATACTTACAAAAGTTAACAAAAGAACTGCTACAGAAGTTAGTAAAATTTCAAATTTAATTCGACCAAATTTTTTTTCATAATAATATCTGCCCCCACACCAATCAAAATTAATGATGATACCATCAATAGGCCCGGCACCTTTCGACTTATATCTATATTTTACCACATTATATTTATAATATAGAAGAGAATATTCTTAATACATTAATATATTAAGAATATAATTAAAATAATATCAATTCATATTAATAATTACTCATACTTTGTCTAAAAATCCTGTCGTTCCAGCCAAGAAGTTAATTTTTTCTCACGATATAAGTTTTTCTCTTCAATTTCTTCATATTTCCCCAAATTGAGTTCGTCATGGATAGCTCCATCTCCCAGGAATATGACTCTACTTGCCCTGGATGCTACTTTTGCATCATGTGTAACAATAATAATCGTCGTACCTTGATGATTGATTTCATTAAGAATATTCATTACTTCTTTTGTAGCACCACTGTTTAGTGCTCCTGTAGGTTCATCCCCAAATAAAATATCTGGCTGATTAATAAGAGCCCGGCAAATGGCTGCTCGCTGAAGCTGTCCCCCTGAGACCATTTTAATATCATGGTCACCCACACTGTGAATCCCTGTCTTTTCCATTAAAATATTGGCATTTTGATTAATCTGCTCTCTCGACAGGATATTGGCCTTAAATCCCGGGAGTACAATATTGTCTCGGATAGATAAATTTTTCAATAAATAAGAGTGCTGAAAAATAAATCCCATTTGTTTTAATCTTACTTCGCTCATTTGTTTATCACTAAGCTTAGAAATATCCTTACCATAAAGTAGTATATTACCGGAAGTAGGTCTATCCATTCCGCTTATACAATAAAGTAATGTTGATTTTCCTGAACCGGACTGACCCATAATGGCTATGAATTCTCCCTCTTCCACTCTGAAATTTATATCCTTTAGCACCGGTGTACCTTCAAAGCTTTTGTATAAATTTTTTACCTCTAATAGTATTTTCATGCTGCACCCCCTTGCCTTCTATTCTTTAATTATAGAAATAATATTATATTTTTTAATCGTTCTAAGACTACTCCAGGATATTTGAAGGATCACCGCCAGTAAAAGCAGTGGGCAGAAAATATATCCGATTACAGGATTAGAAATAAGTTCGATCTTATTTATACCAAGCTCAGTAATTCCTAGTACAGCATTAATCATCTTTTCCCCAAGGAAATTGGATATTAGAATCCCCGCCAGGATGCCTGTTATAGAAACGCATCCTATTTTTATGAGATACTGTTGCATGATATCCTGTTCAGAAAACCCGATAGCTTTTAGAATTGCTATTTCTGATAAATCCTTCGCAAGACGCAATTTTAAAAACAATACCGTAATTAGTGCTGCCAAACCTACACCTAGAATAGCAATTGTAAAAATGATACTTCTTAGCTGTTTTACAACCCCGCCGAGAGTCTGATTGATGAACTCCTCCATTGGGTCAACCGTTATCCCTGTTCCAAGGATTTTAGACCATTCATCCGCCTTTCTTTCCACCTCTGTTTTATCTTTAAGATTAACGGAAAATGAGTATTTTTCCGCAGCTGCTCCTAAAAATCCATATTTTGACTTTGCCGTATATCCGCCGCTGGTAACATCCTGATAGACTCCAGAAATAACAAATTCCAGTTCCTTATCCTCAAAGAAAATTATGATTGTATCACCGACCTCTTTTCCGATTTCATTGGCGTTAAGATAGGAAATGGCAATTTCTTTTTCTCCTTCAGGAGCTTTCCCCCTAAGATACTGCAGTCCATTTCCCCCGTTATCTCCACAGTCAATATGTAAATTAACAAACACTCCTTCGTTGTCTACAGTTTGAACGCGTACTCTTCTATATTCATAGTAGTTTTTGATTGTGTCCTCATTGTCCAAAACCTGTTTTACTTTCTTATATCCGGTTTCAAGGTTATTCCCATTCTCCACTTCAATGAGTATGTCTTCTAAAGAACTTCCCATATAGGTAATAAATTCAGGGGCCTCGAAGGTATTCATAAGATTTACAGGAACCAAAATCATTATCACAGCAATTAACTCTACTACAAATACAATAATCCAGTTATTAAACTTATAGTAAATCTCCCGTACTCCCATCAACCAGTTAACTGTCATCTTCTTTGATTTATGGAGCCCATCCTTTACAGGACTCTTGCTTTTTTCAAATCCTATTCCTCGAACCAGAGCATCAACCACCGTAAGCTTTTTGATTTTCTTTAATACCCGTTTGCAATAACAGTTGATAAGAAAAAAAACGAGGAAATCGGCAACCAGTGACAATATCAACCCTAAAGCCGACATCCTCATTTCTCCAAATGTACTATAAATGTGCCTCATAAACACACTGCCATTTAGCAGTGCCAGAATATATCCTACCACAGCACCACCCATCGCTAATATCCTGTACTTACTGAGGTAAAGTTCCCTAATATCTGCAAAGTTTAATCCAATGGCTTTCATTGTACCGATTTCACCAATGTCTTCCTCTAAAGCAGCCATGATAGTAAACTTCATACAGATCAATGAGACGATGGCTATAAGAATGCTTACGAGAAGTAAAACAAATACAGTAACCATATCTGTTAAAGCACTTAGCATAAAGATTATTGTATAAGTTACCGCTTGCCCGTTCTGCGGAAGTTCTGCATTTTCATATACCGTCTGAAAACTCGAGGCTTCCTTTGAATCAATAAGGTATGCTTCTATCAGATATTCATGTTCTCCAATCAAACCGGAAAGCTCTTCAAACTCTTCATCACTTAACAATATTCTCGTAGAAGAAGCCATTGGAGAATTCATCTGGGAATCCAAAATGAACTCTTTAATAACAAAAGCCTTTCTAACGTCATTTTCGTTCAAAATAACAAGGTCACCCAGTTCCATGCCATACATTTCCTTTAAAAGTACAGGGATCCCGATTTCCCCCTTATGAAGAGTTACTTTTTCATGTTTAGAATTCAAAAGTAAATCCCTATCTTCATTCTGCTTTACCAATCCGATATCAAGACGGCAATCAGAAAGATTGTACGTCTTCTCCTTTTGAACAACCGTAATGTTGTCACCGTAGACATTAATCATCGTAACAGTCTGCCAGTTAGTCACACCTTCATAATCTGACATAAACTCATCTATTTTTCTTTGATTTATTTCTCCTTTGTGCATCTGAAGAAAATGAGGAGGCTGTGCAATCTTATACAATTGTGAAATAGATGTAATCGTTTGTACTGCCATAATCACAGACAAAACCGCCAGACTGGATGAAAACCACATGAACATAAATAAGACCATATTAATTACTTTATTTCTTTTTAAATCATTCTTAACTATTAACCAGTCCATCGGTTCTCATCTCCATCTCTCTAATGCTTTTTCTTAATCCGAAGATCAGTGCAACTGCAACCATTAATATGCCGGTAATGATAAGCATGAATCCAATTCCACGCCCTTCCCCAGTACCAATAATTCTCCCCAGACTTCCTGCAAGAATTCCATTCTCCATGAGCATAGGGCCAAAGACATAATCAGCGAGCACACCACAGATTGCATATGCCACAATAAAACCTATCTGTGTAAGAATGCTTATCATTCCCCACACCCTCCCCTGAAACTCGTTTGGTATCTTGATTCTGACCAGCACATCTGCACAAGTATTAATAAAAGGAAGTGCCGTAAAAAACAAAATGCAAAAAAACATAATTAGCCATATATCGGTTGTGATTCCGGTCAACGCCATAAAAATACCGGCTGCTATTAGAGAAACTATCAGGATTCGGGAATACCCTTTCTTGATATTTAATATACCGATAACAATACTTCCAATGAGCATACCAAAAGCACTAACGGACTCCATAATACCAAGTGTCCGGGCATCTGCAATTGCCAAAACCATAGGTGCCATCAGGGTCTGGATAAAACCCATAAAGAAGCATACTAATGCCATCAGAGCTATTAAACTGCTTACCCCTTTATTTGAGGTAATGCTCTTCATTCCTTCTTTGATTTCACTAAAAAAGTTCAAGTTGGATTGATTAGTCTTAACAACTGGGATATTCTTTCGCACGGATGCTATTGTAGAAACAGTAACAAAGAAGGTTGCCATATCAAGGATTAAAACGGTTCTGATATCTGATACAGAAAGAATAAGTCCGGCTATAAAAGGTGATATTAAATACTTGGAATTGGCTGCTATTTGAACCAAACCGCTCGCTCTTGCATATTCCTCTTCTGAAAGGATATCCGTAACGGTAGATCTATAGGCAGGTTCCAGTAGTGCAACAAAGACAGAGCTTATGGTAACCCCGATGAATACTGGCAAAACTCCCCCATGACCAGTCTGTATAGAAATAAATATAAAAAGAAGTCCTATTACCGAAAAAGAATCACCAACCATCATCAACAGCCTTCTGTCATAACGGTCGGCAAGAACACCACCAACAGGACTTAGTAAAATCGTAGGCAGGAATGCCAATAATGCTGCAATAGATACCAAAGTTGCACTGCCGGATAGCTGATAAACATAAATTGAAACAGCAAACCCAGTCATACCACTTCCAATACTTGAAATCAGTTCTCCAATCCAAATCGTCATAAAATTCTTCACAATATCCCCCCTCTTACTTGTACCTTTTTAGGAATCCTATCTTTTCAATTCATCACTGATTCTGCATGAACAATTTCACAAACGAATCTTCAGGAACTTCCAACATTTTCTCAAGAATCGAAATCAATGCTACCATGATCTTCATTTGTGAATCAGCATCCATTTCAAAAATACCTTCATCGGTTAAAGTTAAGGATGCTACCAAAAAAATCTGCATATACTCCAAAGGATATTTGCAGTTCCAAGCTCCCTTTTCAATTCCTTCTTTAATAATCTTTGTCAAAAGAGGGGCCATGTCTGAAACGATTTGGTTCAAAATTTTTTTATGCAATAAAGCATTTTCAGGTTTATGTATGTCCTCTAACATATCACCGTCAATCTGGTTTGTTATTCTCATTGCCATAAATGTACGCATCAGTTTTTCTTCTGGGCTAATACCATCTATGTTAAGGATTTGATGAGCCTTGTTGACTACAATCTCTTTATATCGCGATACAATTCCATCCAGAACTTCTTCTTTAGATTTGAAATAATGATAAAAAGTCCCCTTTGCAATACCAATCGCATTCAGTATGTCATTAACAGTGCATTTATCATATCCTTTTATATGAAACAGCCTTTCAGCTGTATCAAGAATTTCCGTTCTTCTTTCATCATATTCTTTGGTTATCCTCATAATATCTCTCCTTTTGCTTTAGACTGACGGTCGGTCTATTGACAGTATATTATATTTCTTCCTGTATGTCAATAGCTCTTATAAGCATATTTTAACTAATGCAAAAAACAGGATATCAAAAATTCTTTTCAGAGAACATAACTCCATCGATGCTATAATGAACTGAATGATATCGGATAACTCTTCTGAATCGATCCCTTGCTCCTCAGGAGTAAAAGTCCTCCACTCATCTATAGGCCAATAAATCTCTTGATCTTTATTATCCTTTTCTATTCGTTTATCTTGTTTGTTAGCATCCTTTATAAATAAATTGCTTCCATGATAGATAAATAAAAACACACTAAGCCAAAAATACAAAGAATTGTAGCCATGGCATTTTTTCTTTTCTGGTACATAAGCAATCTCCTATCACTATAATATTTGACTTTTAAAGGTGAAACATTCCCTTGAAGTTTAAATACTATAATTATACTTCGAGATGTTTGTATGTATAAGTGTCATGCGTCAAAACCTGTGTAAACTACGATTAATTTTCTGCAATAAAATAAGATTATCAATGAATTACTCCCCATTTCATGATAATCTTATACAGTTTATTAGATTTATTCTTTTAAACTCTAACTTAAAAGTACGGTGACTCTTTTACTCATTGAAGTATTTATTGCATAAATGGATGTAAAGTTTATAAGTAGTATTCCAAACATGATCCTCCAGCAAATTCATTTTTTCCTCAACCTGCTCAAAAACACTCACATGCTCATCATTATGTTTCTCATTCATTTTTTCAATATAATGATTCAATGCTGCCTGAGCCTGTTCGGAACTTTCCATAAGTGATTGGGTCTTTGCATCCTTAAAGCGTTTGTCTTCCAGAATCATTTCAATAGCGTTCAATTGATGTTCATAGGATAATTTCTTATAATGTCTTAATTCCTTGGTAAGTCTCTTAATATCCTGAGGCAATGATGCAAAAACCAATTCCTCCATTATGTGATTGCTATGTTTTGCTATAGTATTTACCATCCTAATACATTCTTCTATTTCTTTATCCCTTTTACATACTACGTCCTCAAGAACTGTCCTCACTAGCTCAGACGTAGTCATGTTTTGTTTTTTTGCCAAATCTTCTATTTTATTTTTCAAATCCTCTGATATTCGAATAATAAGTCTTTCTGTTTTCTCCTGTTTCACTTTCATCAATCCTTTCTATATTAATTATAGTTGAAAGAAATCCCTATTTCAACGCTGAATCGGACTTCTCTCCTTTTCCGTATTTTCTAAATCATTTGTAAAACAAAAGAAGGACTTTCTCAACTGGAAAGTCCTCCTTTTGCTTTACTCTATCATTGCCATATTTTATGCGGATTTAAAATACTTTTTGGATCAAATGCTCTCTTTATACCACTCATGATTCCTACTACTGTAGGATCTATTGCTTCCATTAAATATGGCTTTTTCGCATACCCAATACCATGTTCGCCGGATACTTGTCCATTGAGGTCTCTGGCTTTCGCATAAATTTTATCCATTGCAGCCTTCATTCTTCTTTCCCATTCTTCTTCGCTTAAATCATCCTTTAGAATATATGCATGCAAGTTTCCATCCCCTGCATGGCCGAAGCTTTTAATTCTGATATTGACTTCTTTATATAAATTATGAATATATTCTACCATTTCATTTACCGAACTTCTTGGAACGACTACGTCTACCTCATCCATATAAGTTGTGGAGCCTTTAATTGCTTCTAGAAAGGCACCTCTTGCTTTCCAAATGGATTCTTCTCTTTCAGTGGTGTCTGAAATTAAAATATCAATTGCTCCCTGCTCCAGACAAATCCTGGCTACGCTGTCGTAGGCATTTTCGATTTCTTCTGTGGAATTCCCGTCAAATTTTAATAACAGATAAGCATCTGCACTGTTATCCGGAAACTTTTTGCCTAAATACTTTTCAGCATCTATAATAACTTCTCTTTGCATAAATTCTATGGCTGTCGGTATAGATTTAGACTTAATAATGAGAGGTACAGTACCGATTGCTTTTTCTAAAGATGGAAACGGAATGAGTAAACTGATTGCTTTCTTGGGCAGAGGAAGAAGCTTTAATATGGCTTTTGTAATGATGCCAAGAGTTCCTTCCGAACCAATCATTAAATCTTTCATGGCATAGCCCGTACTGTTTTTTACGACTTTACCGCCAAATTCAACTACTCTGCCATCTGGAAGAACTACTTCAAGTCCGCGAACATAGTCCCTGGTAACACCGTATTTTACAGCTCTCATTCCTCCGGCATTGGTGCTAATGTTTCCGCCTATAGTAGCAGATTTTTCTCCTGGGTCCGGTGGATAAAACAAATCTCTTTCTTCTACATAAGCTGAAAGTTCCATGAGTAAAACGCCCGGTTCTACAGTTACGGTTAAATTGGACTCATCTAATTCAAGAATATGATTCATCAAAGTCGTATCAAGCATAATGCCGTGCTCTATTGCTACGGAGGAGCCTACAAGACCGGTTCCTGAGCCACGAGGGGTTACTGGAATATTATTTTCGTAAGCATATTTCATAATTTTAGAAACTTCCTCCGTGGAAGTCACTTTTACAACAACATCAGGATAGCTTACGGTATCTCCTAATTCATCATGACTATAGTCTTCATTAATATCATCGCCATAAAGGATTCTTTCTGAATCGTTTATAATAGATTTTAGATAATTTAAATCCTCTTGTCCCAGTCTTTTATAGCTCATTATATTACCCCCTTGCCAGCTTTGATTTGATTGATTAAGTTTGGAATAATTTCGTATAAATCCCCGATCAACCCATAATGTGCCGTTTTAAAAATTGGTGCACTTTCATCCTTATTGATTGCAATGATTTGCTCAGAATTGTTCATCCCTGCTGTAAATTGAACTGCTCCGGACACACCGCAGGTAATAATAAGTTTTGGTCTAACGGTTCTTCCACTTAATCCAACTTGACGTTTTGCTTCCATCCAACCAGCTTCTGCCATTGGTCTTGTACAGGCCAGCTGTCCCCCCAGTAAATCTGCTAATTCCTGCAGCATTCCTAAATCTTCTGGTTTCTTAATGCCTCTTCCTGCTACCACCAATACATCCGCTGCTTCGATAAATTGTTCTTTTTCCTTAGGAATGATATCCAGAACATCTACTCTGCTGTCTAATTTTTCAGGTGCAATATCACATTGTATGATTTCTCCGGTTTCATATGGATTTCTTTCAGGAGCATTCATCACCTTATAACGAACGGTTGCCATTTGAGGTCTATTATTAGGCGTTATGATTTGTGCCATAATATTTCCGCCAAAGGCAGGACGGATTTGAACCAAATCTGTATTCTCTTTAATATCTAGGATGGTGCAATCCGCTGTAAGACCTGTTCTTAGTCTTGTCGCAAGTCTCGGTGCCAACTGGCGTCCTATAGGGGTTGCGCCTACTAAAATAACGGTAGGTTTTACAGTGTTCACAAAATCTTCAAAGACTGCTGTATAGGGTTCCATTTTAAAACGCTCTAACTTCTCATGATCATATACAAATACTTTGTCTACATTATAATGAAGAAGCTCATGGCACTGGCTGGAAATATTACTTCCCATCATAATCGCATATACTGGATGATTGATTTTTGCTGCCAGCTCTCTTGCTTTTCCAATTAATTCATAGGTGACCGGATGAATCACGCCATCAATATGGTCTACATAAACTGCAATACCTTTCCAAAGACTTTTATCTATACTCACTACTTCATCTTCCACATATTCAATGGCACCTTTAGGGCCTTTTTTGACGCATAGCTTACACATCTTACAGGCTCCGTTAATTTGAAGTTCTCCGTTCTTTTCTTCCAATGCACCAAATGGACAGATGCTAATGAGTTCATCGATATTTCCAACCTTATCTTGATTGACTACTAATTTCGCCATAGCCTTTTCCCTCCTAGACAAATTTTAGCTCTCTTAATTTTTTATACAATTGGTCAGTAAGCTCCATAGAACTTCCATTCCAGATTTCCTGATGGGTATTTGCATCCGGTGGAAAGATCCGTTCTACCTGAGTAGGAGAACCATTTAAGCCGTAATGTTTTTCATCCTTATCTTCCAAATCGTTCAGAGTAATTACTTTAATTTCTCTGTCCTTTGTCGCCTGTTTCTTTATATAAGAGGGAAGTCTTGGCATAAATATATCTTTGTCTACAGACAATAAACATGGAAATTGGATTTTGACAACCTCTATATCCGTTGTCATATCCATCGCAATAACTAACCCGTCATCTTGAACTTCCACGATTCTAGAGACATTAGAGACACTTGGAATGTTTAGGTACTCAGATATTTCTGGTCCCACTTGAGCGGTATCTCCATCGGTGGTTTGTTTTCCACAGAGAATCAAATCAAAGTTCCCTAGTAATTTAACGCCTTGTGAAATCGTGTAACTGGTTGCTAAAACGTCTGCTCCACCGAATTTTCTGTCAGAAATCAAAGTCCCATGATCAACCCCCATAGCAAATGCTTCTCTTAAGACTGCTGCAGATTGTGGAGGTCCCATGGTAATTACAGTAATAGTTCCTCCTGTTTTTTCTCTAATCCTAAGAGCTGTTTCGATGGCATACAAATCATACGGATTCATTTTCGACTCTACGCCATTTCTTTTGAGTACCCCTGTAACTGGATCAACTTCTACTTTATTGGTTCCGGGAACTTGTTTTATACATACTAAAATATTCATTCTATCACCTTTCCTTTTCGTTAGATTTTATTAAATCAAATACTGTATTCCTACATAGGTGAATATCCCTACTATGGCAAGGAAAAGAATGTAATATTTTATAACACCT
>JAAYPH010000034.1 GCA_012519955.1 Candidatus Epulonipiscium sp. | reverse complement strand
TCAAGAAGAATGGCTTCGGGGGTCATCCCAAGTAGAATAGCCGCACCACACCACTTCACCGGCTAGCGCGCCAAAGCAGAAGGGCTCTGAGGGTCCGGTTCAGTGGCGTCGGGCGATGTACACGTTATCAGAAATACTAGGATTGAGGTGTAGTTGACGTTGTTAGTCTTATAGATGAGTATTTAAAGGAGACACAAAGAGATATGAGGAAAAGAGATAAATGGACTGAATTTGAGCTATATTCATTTCAAAGAGAGTTTACCTCTGATGAAATTTGGGAATTAGGTAAAGATTCGATTATTAACAAAAATGGTAGATTAGAAGGGATATATAAGATAATAAACAAACAATCTGAAAAATGCTACATAGGTGCATCACAAAATATAATGTCCCGTATGAAAGGGCACATTTCTAATCTTAAATTAGGTAAACATTCAATATTTGAAATGCAGCAGGATTACAATAAATATGGTATTATAAGTTTTAGGTTTATAATTATTTTATTCTGTAGCCATTCGGAACTTTCAAAATACGAAAAGGAAAAGTTGGAAGAGCATAAGAATAGATTATATAATGTTGATGAATTGAATGGGTGGTATTCTGGAATTTCTAAGATAAATCGAAGATCGTTAGACAGATAAAAAGACTTTTTGTTTTCTAGTATTGTATGAGCCTACATAGGAAGGAAGTATGTTGTTTGCCGTACTTCTGATAACAAGTCCATTTGAGTAAAGGGCATGCTTACGGGTCATCCTGCCCACATCGATTCATCGGGCTAAAGCCGCTCACGGGTATTCCTTGCGGGTCCGATTCATCGACATCTCAAATGGCGAACGTTCTCTGAAATATGGTGCGTTTCCGCCATCCTTGGCGGAATTTTGTAGGGTTTGTCTTTGTAGAATTAATAAAATTGTAAATATGAGGCGTAATAATGGATGAGATATTAAGGGAAATTGAGAATAAAAGGGCAGAGTACGAAACCTTTTTAAATTCTGAACAATATCTACAAGAAAAAAGGTTTTTGGATAGAGTTATTAACGATTTCTTAGAAGCTAGTCATTTTTGTGTGCTTAATAACTCAAGAGTTTTTAGAAGTACTTCATTATTATACGATCAAATTGACTTGATTTATGAGTCAGTAGTGATTTTAAAATTAATTGTTAAAGAAGGTGCTCTTAACCCAATAAAAAGAGAGCTGCGGTTTATATTAGAGGCTGTGATTAAATATCTCTATATTGATACTAAACATTCAGTTAAAGAATTAAATGATAAAATAAAGATATATGGAGATTTAGTGAGTAGATCGAGAATTGATGAAGTTGATGCTATAAGAATATTTGCATTTGATGAAGAATTTAATAAACAGTTTATAAACGAAGTTAAACGAGTTTATTCAGTTTTATGTAAGTATGTTCATCCTTCTCAGGAACAAATTTTAGAATACAAAAAAAGGGTCGAGAATGGTTCGAGCATTGGATATGAATCTCTTAGTGATTTGAAAAGTGTTTCAAATATAATATTCCAAGTTTTAGAATTGGTTTTAGTGATGATGCTTGAAGGACTAGGATCAAGTTATGCAGGAGATTTATGTGTATATTTTTTCGATGAAAAGCAGAATTGGAAATTTAGAAAAAGAAAGTTCTTAAAAAAGCTTAATAGTTTTTTTGACTATAAGTGTGAACGGCAGAAATAGTTTGTTTATTGTTAATAGAGACTGATGAGGCAATTTAGTGTGTTATATTATAGGATGGACCATCCGTGGTCCATTCTGAACAAGGGGGCACCATAAATCAGAGAACAATCCGTCTCTGTGAAAGCTGCGAGAGCAGGAGCAAGAAGTATTTCTCTGAAGAAAATTCAGGTAGAAAGGCTCCGCTACATCCTCTCACGGGCGCGGTTGCGCGCTGACGCGGGTCATCCTTACGGGACCGTTCGAGGACGTCAGAGACGGGCGACGTTATATAAAATCGTGCGTAGAACCGCCACATCGTGTGGCGGGTTTTAGGGTAAGGCTTTGAAGCATTTTGTATAATAGATTATATTTATTTGGATAGTACGTTTAATGGAAATTAAAATTATGTGAACAAGGAGTTTGTTTTAATAATGAAGAAGAAAAATATTATTTTTATCTGTTGTATATGTTCTTTTTTACTTATATTAGGTTATAGTGTATATAAGGCTAAAGTAAATAGTGAAAGAAGAATGGAAGTCGCTGTTGGCAATAAACTTTATATTCCAGAAGGATATAATAATAAGTTAAATGAAATGGGATTTGTAGAAGTAGTTCCAATGCCATATTTTCATGAACCTTTTATAACAGTCGCTAAAGATGTAAATGAAAATCAGTA
>JAAYPH010000002.1 GCA_012519955.1 Candidatus Epulonipiscium sp. | reverse complement strand
GCTATTAATCTTGCTTCAGAATGGTTATTTACAATTGCTTCCACATGTTTATAACTAATCCTTCCACAACCGATTATTGCGAAATTCAGCATTATTATGGCCTCCATATCTAAATCGAAAATCATAGCACTTCAATGTTACTGCGATTTCTTATATTTTTCATTGCATTTTTGGTGTCAAAAATAAATCTAGAATGTCTTGCAATGTACTCATAATCATATACAGTGTGCATTGTTGTAATAATAACTAAGTCTGCTGACTCAAGGATGTCTTGAGTTAACCCAACAGATAAATATGTTTTCCCTCTATATTGAAACTGTGGAATATACGGATCATTATATATGATTTCTGCCCCCTGAGCTTCTAAGTGCTCAATAACCTTTAAAGCCGGTGATTCCCTTAAATCATCAATATCCTGTTTATATGCAACACCTAACATCAATATTTTAGAGCCTCTTAATGCTCTTGAAAAGTGATTTAAAATTTTCATGCTTCTTTCCATCACAAACTCAGGCATATAATTATTGATTTCACCTGCTGTTTCAATTAATCTTGTATGGTAATTAAATTCTCTCGCTTTCCAGGTTAAGTAAAACGGATCAATTGGAATACAATGTCCTCCTAAGCCTGGTCCAGGATAAAATGCCATAAAGCCATAGGGTTTCGTCTTGGCAGCTTCAATAACTTCCCATACATTAATACCCATCTTATGGCATAATATTGCCATCTCATTTGCGAGCCCAATATTAATATTTCTGAATGTGTTTTCTAAAATCTTTTCCATTTCTGCTACTGCTGGTGAAGAAACTTCAAAGACCTCGCTTTCTAATACATTCCTATATAAGGCAGCTGCCACTTCAGTACTGTCTTTTCCAATACCTCCAACGACTTTAGGAGTATTTTTTGTTTTATAGATTTTATTGCCTGGGTCCACCCTTTCAGGTGAAAATGCTAAATAAAAATCTTCTTCGCATTTCAATCCCGTAGATTCTAGAATTGGTTTTATTATCTCTTCTGTCGTCCCAGGATATGTGGTACTCTCTAAAACAACTAGCATTCCTTTATGCAAATATTTTGCAATATCTCTTGTAGACTTTTCTACATAAGAAATGTCTGGCTGAAAATGTTCATCTAAAGGAGTTGGAACACAAATAGATATACAATCCACTTCCTGTGTAAAACTAAAATCTTTAGTAGCCCTTAAGTTCCCAGACTGGACAACTTCTTTTAATTCATCATTTATAATATCTCCTATATAATTAATACCCTTATTAACCATATCAACTTTTTTATCTTGAATATCAAAACCTATAACTTTATATCCAGCTTTAGCTTTTTCAACGGCAAGAGGTAATCCAACATATCCCAGACCTACAACCCCTATTGTGGCAGTTTTGTTAAGAATTTTATTAATTAATATTTCTTTCATTGATAATTTCTCCTTGAATTTATATAAAAATTCGATTTAACCTTTCATTCCATTTTTCTAATAAAGTAATTTCTTTATCAGTTTCCATTTTTCTATTATAGGGGAAAGAAGCATCTACTTCTTGAAACATTTCTTTAGGCTTATTTTTCACCTCTTTAATAGCTTGAGGTAAAAGATTAACTTGAAGCTCATGTAGTCTTAAAGATACGTCAATCAATGTATCGTCTTTATAAATTGGTATTTCTTTTTTCATTATAATTCTACCTGCATCGATCTTACTATCAATTAAATGTGCTGTTACCCCTATAGGCAAATCATTATATATTGCCCATTTTAATGCATCTAATCCTCTAACTTCAGGTAATAACCCCGGATGAAAGTTTATAATTCCAATATTAACACTTTGAATAATATTTTGCTTCAAAATTCGTGCACCTGCAATAATCCCTAAGTCAATATCATGCCTATTAAGCAGCTCTTCACATTCCTTGCTATTATGCATTACATTATAATATGGTATATTGAATCTATCACAGATTTTCTGCGGATAAACTAAATCCGTGTGCTTTGGTTTTTCTCTTAATATTGATTTAGGTAAATTTAATTCAACCAAATCATTAGCAAGGACACATTTAATATCAATATTTTCTACTAACAATCTAAATAAAAAGTCTTGAGTTTTTTTATGAGGAAAATTGTATGCAAATATCGCAATATTCATATTATTTCTCCCGATTGTTATTTTCCAAATTTTTATATTATAATTAAGCTGTTTTTCCCTATATTGATTCACTCATAAAGAATCTACGATGGCTATTTTTATTCTTTCTCTATTTTTACAAACTTCATCAACATCATATAGAAAATATGATGTTGATATTATAAATATCCTCTCTCAATTATTTGTAAAACTTTCTCTGATGCATTTCCCTCGCCAAAGTATTTTTTCTGTGGTATGGTTCTGTAATCTTTTGAAAATACCTTATCAACTGCTTCTAAAATTTTCTCTTGATTAGAACCAACTAATACATTCCAATCATCATATAAAGTCTCCACCCACTCGGTTTCTTCTCTTAATGTAATGCAAGGAATTTCAAAAAAATAAGCTTCCTTTTGTACGCCTCCTGAATCAGTCATAATGCACTTTGCGTTTTTTTCTAAAACAAGCATGTCTAAATAGGATACTGGTTCAATAAGCATGATATTTGAATTCTTTATAAAGCTAAACCTTTGTTCATTTGTATTGATTATATTTCTTGTTCTCGGATGTATTGGAAATACAATTTTAAATTCAAAGGATATTAATGCTTTTAAAATATTTTCAAGTTTACTGATATCATCTGTATTCTCTGCTCGGTGAATTGTTGATAAAATATAATCTTGATTATTTATATCTAACCTATTTATAATATCTGATTTTTCCTGAGCTATCTTTACATTGTGCAATACAGTATCCAGCATAACATCTCCTACGTTAAACACTCCATCTTGTATACCTTCTTTTTTAAGATTTTCAACTGCTGTATTTGTCGGGCACAATAATATTTTAGAAATATGATCTGTTAATACTCTATTTTGTTCTTCTGGCATCGCCATATTAAAGCTACGAAGACCGGCTTCCACATGGGCAACGGGTATATGCAGCTTGCTTGCAGCCAAAGCCCCTGCAATGGTAGAGTTTGTGTCTCCATATACAATCATCATATCTGGTTTTTCTTCTAATATTACCTCTTCGATTTTTTCAAGCATTCGTCCCGTTTGTTTTCCGTGGTTTCCCGAGCCAACGCACAGATTATACTCGGGTTTGGGTATTTTAAGTTGATCAAAAAATACTTGTGACATATTTTCATCATAATGTTGACCAGTATGAACTAATATCTCATTATGCTTCTGACGAAGTACTCTAGAAACTGCCCCTGCTTTTACAAATTGAGGTCTTGCGCCTACTACTGTAACAATCTTCATGAATTAATCCCTCTATTCTTTTCAAACTCATAGATAGCATTGATAACATAGTCTTGCTCTTCTTTTGTTAATTCAGGATATAATGGAATAGCAAAGGTACGCTTGGATAAATACTCGGATACCGGTAAATCTCCTTTT
>JAAYPH010000033.1 GCA_012519955.1 Candidatus Epulonipiscium sp. | reverse complement strand
TTGGTTATATTCCAATCCTCTAATATAAATCGAATATTCTCGCTACCTTTTGGTATAGTTTTTAAAGAGGGAGGGTAGATGATTAATTTGACGTCTTTCTTCAATAAATTCCCTAGATTCAATGCAAGTTTTTTTTCATTATCCGAAATCATAAGATGAACTTTATCGTCAGATAAAATGTTTGACAAATTCCTGCATTCCAAGGCAGCTTCAAATATATTGAAATTCATTTCAAATACATATAATTCTTGATTGCCTTTTAATTTATTTAATATTGCTTCAATATGATAACCCAGTCCAAAACCAAAAATAATAATGTTTTCTTTTTGTTCACTATACTGACTGTCTGCAAATTTTTCTGCTTCTTTAATGGGATCATATTTGCTGTGCAAATAAAAATCTATATTCTTATTTCTTACATAATCATAATCAGAAATTCTAAGGGTATATACCTTTGAATGGGTTAGTTCTTTTTTATATGTTTTTTCGTCCAATATAAATTGATTCATATCATTATATAGATGGATGTCTTTAATCTTTAGCAAATCCATATTGCTTTTAGAAAAATCCATACCTATGCCCCTATAGTTAAGATAAGCTTTTGATTCCACTCTTCAACTTTAGGTAGTATCTCATATTCTAAGATGTCGCCAATTAACACATAATCCATATTTTCTAATGCCTCTACCATTGCATTAAAGGGTTCAATCATTTCTGAAATATCAATAGGTTCAACCTGTACATCCAAGGTAAGTGAAATGGCTTCCATAGACCATTTTAATCCATCTATAATTTGAACAACCAAATCCATTCCTTTGCCTTCCATTCCTTCATGAAAGGAGTCTACTGCTTCATTGATTCCATTGATAAGTCTGCCAGTGTATTCGACTAATGTTTGAATAACTTCCATTTTTTCTGCTCTTTGATTCATAATTATCCCCTTTTCAAAAAATTATTTTTTTAAACAAAAGAAATACTGCACTGAAATATTTTAATAATCTCTATGTCTTGATCAATAACACTTTGTACCAGTTTATTGATATTAAAAGCGGTATCTTCTATTTTTTTATGAAGTGCTACATTTCTATTAATTAAACGACGACATTTCTCTTCTTTGCTTTCATTCATTTTTTCTATGAATTCATTATTTGTGTCAATATCATTTATTATTCTTAATAAAATATCTGCAACAGCCTCATTGCGTTTTATCAGGTCATTAAGTTGTGTTTCAAACAGATTAAGCCTTCTGATATCTTTCTCATCTGTATTTTCTTTATTGAGTAATTGATGTGCTTCTTTAAATCCTTGGCTAGAAATTTTATGAACCTTTTCTAAATCTACTTTTAAATTCATTAAAAGGCGTTGGAGTTTTTCGTCTTGATATCCTATTTTTTTAGCTTTAATAATAGTATTAATTTTATCCTGTATAAACTCATTTTTAAGACAGTACTTCTCAATAGCTTGTCTTAAAGTCATAATATCCGTTCCGTGAATTTTGGCTCCGCCTTCTGTGGCATCAATATAAGTTTTATGTGAATTATGGTATATAAATTTTTCCATCCACATTAAAAAAGTATGCCATACGCTATTGGTTAATACTTTATTGCCGTCTATGCCTTCAACCTCTATTAGATCATTATCTTCACCATCTTGTTTTAATGTAGTATCGCTGCAACTATCCGCATGATATTTCCCGTCAGTATAAGCTAAATCCTGCCCTATAAATATAATAGGATTACATCCTAAATAAACTGCTATAGACAAAGAAGCATTGGCTACAGAGGCTCCCAAAGGTAAAATATCCATATCTCTCTGAGTAAAATATTTAACAAGTCCTCGATATTCACTATTGGAGATATAAAATGCATCTCCCTGGTGTTCAGAGATTACTGTGTCATTTGAGACAACCGTAGTAATAAGAGGAATAGTATGATCCCCGTAGTCTTTTAGAACATTATATGCCGCTATTCCAGGATCCATGGAAACAACAAAATGTGGAGTAATATTATGATTAATAAGGGTGGGGAGAGTTCTCCCTCCCGAGAAAATAATTCCCCTGTCTTTTACGTTTTGAAGTTCCCTTATATTTTTATCCAGAGAGGGACCAGCCGATACGATAAAAGCAGGAATATTACTAAATTTATTTTTTAAATCGTTAATTGTCCCCTGATAAAATATTGAGTACAGATTATTAAAAAAATTTTTATTAAACTGCTCCCAAAAATGCTCCCTGGTATTTTTTGAAATCTTAAATAATGAAACATAGTTTTTAATTTCTCCTATAACCTTTTCATAAAATACAGAATAAATATTAGGATATTGAGAAAATGGAAGCAGCATTATATTATCTACATTAGAAATATTAATAAATTCACCTAATAAAAGTTTGAGCTCCTGAGCATTAGTCCCTGTAAAAATAAAAGTTTTGTCTCTGTGCATAAGAGGTGTCCAGTCATACATTGAAAATGCTTTAGAAAGTATCCCCTCATTGGGTTCAATAATGATTAAGGAGTTCCCCTTGTGCAGATATTTTAAAAGCTGTAGAATATGGTACCCTAATCCCATTCCATATACAATAAAAACGGTCTTTATGTTATAAGCACTTAACTTTTGTACAAATCTTTCCCCTTCTTTTATAGGAGAATATTTGCTATGGATATATATTTCTCTATTGAAATCATTTATTTTAATAGTATAATTATCGTCCTTCGTTTTTTCTAAAACGGCATTTGAATTTTTCTCGTATAGGCTAATATTCTTGCCTGTTATTTTCATATATTCTTGTACATTTTTTTCATAAAGGGAAGAACTCATTTTAAAGCTCCTTTATTAAATAATATACAACTTATATCGACAAAAAACCATAAATCATTAATAGAAAAAAGCCAAGGCATAAGCCCTGGCTTTTTGAAAATTGTGTTATCTTAATAATTGAAGTACACTTTGTGGATTTTGATTTGCTTGTGCAAGCATTGTTTGTGCAGCTTGGTTTAAGATGTTGAGTTTGGTGAAATTCATCATTTCTTTAGCCATATCAACGTCACGAATTCTGGATTCAGATGCTTGTAAGTTTTCAGCAGCTGTATCTAAGTTCTTGATTGTATGTTCTAAACGATTTTGAAGAGCACCAAGTTTGGATCTTTCTTGAGAAACTTTGTTGATTGCACTGTTAATAGTGGAAATTGCTTGTGTTGCACTATCTGCAGTATTAACTGCAATAGAATCTAATCCATTAAATGCAGCACTTCTCATATCTCCGATAGATAAAGAAACCATTTGGTTCGTATTAGCACCAATTTGGAATTTCTTTGCACTCAATGTTCCATTTAAAAGATTTTGAGTGTTGAATTCTGTTGTGCTTGCAATACGAGTGATTTCTGCTCTTAATTGATCAAGCTCAGCTTTGATATAACTTCTATCTGTTCCAACATTAGTGTCGTTAGCAGCTTGTACAGCTAATTCTCTCATTCTTTGAAGAATTGCATGAGTTTCATTTAATGCACCTTCTGCAGTTTGAATTAAAGAAATACCGTCTTGAGCATTTCTGGAAGCTTGATTTAAACCTCTGATTTGTGCACGCATCTTTTCAGAAATAGAAAGACCAGCTGCATCGTCTCCAGCACGGTTAATTCTTAAACCAGAGCTTAATTTTTCGATTGCTTTGGATTGTCCGCTAGCATTAACTCCTAATTGTCTGTGAGCATTAATTGCTTGCATATTGGTATTGATAATCATAATTTATTCCTCCTTGAATTTTATTAGGGCATCCATGCCCAAATTATAAAATATAGAGTTGGCCAACTCTTGTTTACATCTTATATATCGGATAATCAGGAATTTACTTTATACATTTTTATAATTATTTTTTTAATATTTTTCCCAGTTCTTTAATTTGATTAATCGAGCTTTGGACTGCCGCCTTATTCTCCTCTTTAATCTCTAAAAATATTTCTTTTCTATAGATAGCAATATTTTTTGGAGCTTGTATACCTAACTTTACTTTATCTCCTTGAATGTCTAATATCGTTATTTCTATTTGATCGCCTATGATAATAGATTCATCTTTTTTTCTAGTTAATGCCAGCATATTACACACCCTCTTTCGCAGAAGCATATTCTTGTAAGTCATTAAAAATTTTATGTTTTACTTCATACTCTTCATTTTGTGCTATAACCTGCATTCCTATTTTTGTTTGGCTATTTATTATAATGGGTGCTTTAAGGTTAGCTGTCATTTGAGTAATGTCTTCGGGAACAACTACAATCGCATAAACGATTAATTCATTTTCGTTAAATTCTCCTAAAACTTCCATAAGCTCACTATCTACTTTTAGGGAATACCCAGGGCATATTTTTAGCGGATTGATTAAAGCAAAGGCGATATTGCCGTCTTCCACGGATTGGAGCCAGCAAAAGGGGCTGTTTTCGTCTTCCTCATCAAAAATAAATATATATTTTTTATAATCTGGAAAACCGGGAATCCCTTCAGGGAAGGTGATGATTTTACCTTCGTCTATATTTAATTCACCAAAATGCTTGGTTTGTATCGTCATTATTTTTACCTCCATTTTTAATATATTTTAGGTAATTTTGTTTATTTCTATAATAAATGATTCTTTTAAAAAAGGGAACGGCTAAAACCGTTCCTGTCAACAAAATTATTGATATTTATTTTATAAAGTCCACTAATGTAGGCTGTATGATCCGTGAGGTTGCTATTAAAGAGGATTGATATACTGCCTGCTGGATGCTGAATTGTGTGTATACTTCTTCTATATCCACATCTTCATTGGAGGACATGAGTTCTGTAAAGTTTACTTTGTCGGAGCTTATTCTGTTTTCTATAAATTCAAGTCTTTTCATACGGCTACCTAAATCTGCATGATGGGTAGATAGATTGGACATATGCTTATCCAGTTTACCTATCATGTTATCAAATAAACTTCCCAAAGAAAATTCATCTGT
>JAAYPH010000032.1 GCA_012519955.1 Candidatus Epulonipiscium sp. | reverse complement strand
TAATTCAATACCTTTATTTTTTGTACCCTTTTTTAGGAACATCTTAATTGTAGCTAGATGTTTCTATGCTGCAAGTCTCATTCTCCACTCATTCATTTTTGATAGATAGTTTCGCAATTACCTATATTAGAACTTAATTAAAATGTGTTTTGAACTTGACTCATTCGGCCTGCTTTATTCCATGCCGAAGTATTGGAATTAATTCTTCTGAAAGAACGAACTCTTAGTTGATCTGTTGAAGTTTCTAAACTAGCTGCAATTGCTGCTGTGATTACAGCAATCAATTCTAAATCATCTTGCTCAGTTACCATTTCTTCATGTATTTCTTCCTGAACAACAATTTCTTCAAGCTTTGGCTCTTCTGGCTTTTTACTGGAAGGACCTTCTGCAAGAATACGAAAAACATCAAGGATATAGGATAAAGCAATCAAAGCCATAAATGTAACTCCCATACCAATGACGGTTACCATTAAACCATGAATAAATTGTTCCATTTTATCACCTCACGTTTATTTAAACCGTGCCATGCTTTTTAGTAGGTCTTTGTTCTCTTTTACTATAAAGCATTTCTAAAGCTGCAATTACTCGTTTCCTTGTAGCTGCCGGCTCAATAATATCATCTATATATCCTCTTCCAGCAACTGTATAAGGACTTGCTTGCATAGCAGAAAATTCTTCCATTTTCTCTGCTCTTAAACTGCTTGGATCTTCTGATGATTTTAATTCATCTGCATACATAATATTTACTGCACCTTCTGGATTCATTACAGAAATTTGAGCAGTTGGCCAAGCAAAAACAATATCTGCGCCTATATGTTTGCTGTTCATAGCAATATATGCACTTCCAAAAGCTTTTCTAACGATAACATTTACTTTTGGTACTGTAGCATTTGCAAAAGCATATACCAGTTTACTGCTTTGTTTTAATATGCCTCTTTGTTCTTCTTCAACAGAAGCTTTAAAGCCTGCTACATCCGTAATTGAAACGATAGGAATATTGAAAGCATCACAGAACTGTACGAATTCTGAACCTTTTTGAGCAGCTTTGCTATCTAGTAATCCCTCATTTTCTTGAGATTGATTAGCCACTATTCCAACACTGCTTCCATTAAGACGGATAAAACCAGCCACAAGATTTTTAGCATATTTAGCTTGTACTTCAAAAAACTCTCTATCATCTGCAAGAGATCTTATAACTGTCTTGATATCAAAGGATGCATTCAAATCATCTGGCACTATCGAGTTTAATACAGAATCCACACGATTTAAATCATCACTAACCTCATAAATCGGTGCATCTTCCAAATTATTTGCGGGAAGATAAGCAATTAATTTCCTTACGTTTTCAATACATTCTTCTTCTTTATCATATTGGAAATGTACCATTCCGCTTTTTTCGCTATGTACATTGGCATTTCCTATAGTATCAAATGTTGCATTTTTGCTTTCTGCACCCTCAAATGTATTCGGACTATTCATAAACAATCTTGCATTTTTAGAAACCATAAATGTAAAATCTGAAAGTCCTGGTACGAAGCCAGCGCCACCTACGCAATCTCCTAATATAACAGAGATTTGAGGTATTACTCCAGATGCAAGAGACTGCTTCAAAAATAGGTTTCCATATCCATTTAAACCATCAACACTTTCTTGGAGTCTTAAGCCAGCTGAATCTAAAAATGCAACGATTGGAGCTCCCATCTTCATTGCTTGATCGTAAAGAGATATAATTTTTTGGGCATGCATTTCTCCCACAGATCCTCCTAAAACGGTAGAATCCTGGCTGTATACATATACCAAACGGCCTTCGACAGTACCATACCCTGTAACAACACCATCAGCAGGAGCATTTT
>JAAYPH010000031.1 GCA_012519955.1 Candidatus Epulonipiscium sp. | reverse complement strand
TGACAACACTCCTTTAAAATATGGTTTTGGTCGATTATATTTTACCAGAGTTTGTCAGTTGTCTCATCTTTTTTTGTAAATAAAATGGTGCTGGTTTTAATCACCAACACCAAAAATTATAGAGCCAATCAAAAAACCGTCTTTTTTGATTGACAAATATATAAATTGTTTTATAATGAGTATATACTCACTCATAAAAAGGATGAATAATTTATGCCACGAACAAAAGAACAATTTGAAGAAATGCGCAAAGCTACTAGAGATAAGATCCAATCTGCAGCGATGAAATTGTTTGTTAAAAAAGGATTTGGTTCTACCAATGTTCAGGAGATTGCGGATTTGGCTGGAATTAGTATTGGACTCTTGTATCGACAATACAGGACTAAAGAAGAATTGTTTAATGATATCGTTGAATATGCGCTTAAAGGTGTTAGAAACATTACTGATTTATTTGAACAGGATGAATCACCTAAGAAGTTAATTAATCAATTTGTTTGTAAGGTTTACTTTGACATGATCAATGGCGAAGCATTGGCTAATCTATTGATTCTCATGGCGCAGTCGTTTTTGTCCGGAGCACCTATTCATAAGCAAAATGAAATTATAGAGCTACAAGATAAGATGCTCAAAGCAACTGCCAGGCTCATTGAAAGAGGCCAGAAACTTGGAGAGTTCAGAGCGGGAGAGCCTTTTGAATTAGCAGAGTTTTTCTATTCTTCAATACAAGGATTGGCAGTGATGAAAAGCATATTAAAGAATAGTTTTATTATGCCATCTCCATCAGTTATCACTGCTTTTTTATTTAAGGAAGGGGAATAAATGTAATGCCTGAAAATTATAAGTTTAAAGTAGTTCGAGCAGATAAAGCAGACTTTTCAGATGTTAGAGAACAAATAGCCGAAATATTTGCAGATGGATTTACTCAATGGTTGGAATATTTTTCAAAAGACAAAAACATCATAGCAAAAGCATTTGCCCATATGTTTGTTTTGGATCAATTTTATGTTGCAGTGAGTGACAACAAAATAGCAGGAATGGCTGCATGTACAGACTGCAAGACACTATCGGTGAAGTTAAATAAAAAAGAACTAAGAAAATACTTAGGCTTCTTTAAGGGTAGTATTGCAGCAATCGTTCTAAAAAAAGAATTTGAAAGACCTTTTAAGAATCCTTCTCCTGAAACAGGATCAATAGAATATGTTGGAACAGCCTCTGAATTTAGAGGGAAAGGTGTGGCATCACAGATCATAAGACATATTATAGAACATACGCCCTACCGTCAATATTTAATTGAAGAGGTTGCCGATACGAATACTCCGGCTATAAATTTATATAAAAAATTAGGTTTTGTAGAATACAACAGGATACCTGTTCCGCAACAGAGAGCCAAGAAAATTGGAATAAATAATTTTATATCACTAAAATATATTAAGGAATAGTATGATGCCTGTTTGTCCATATTTCCACATTTGAATATAAGCACCTCCTAATGACAATAATTTGTATCAGGAGGTATTTTTTATGAAATTCAATTTATTATTCAGCCATTTCATTAGCTTTTACATAAGATTATGATTTTATAAGGAGAGATAGGAGATGAAAAAGAAAAAAAGAAAAATAATATTAGGTGGACTTCTTGCAATTATATTATTTTTGATAGGTTCTTATTTTTATAACAATATCACTTATATTGAGAAACCGCTTAAAGAAATGTATCGTGCGGGATTTGTTGAAAAGCAAGTAGAATTAAAAGATGGTACCATTATTAATTACGGAGAAGGACCAAGCAATGGGAAAACACCCTTGCTGCTTATTCATGGTCAGGGGATGACCTGGGAGGATTATGCAAAAGCATTGCCTGAGTTATCAAAGTATTACCATATATACGCTATTGACTACCATGGACATGGAGAATCGGAGTGGAATCCTGAGAAATATAAAGCAAAAGCAATGGCGGAAGATTTTATAGAGTTTATTGATATGGTAATAGGAGAAAAAACAGTGCTTTCCGGTCATTCCTCAGGAGGTATGATTGCTGCATGGATGGCTGCCCATGCACCGGATCGTATACTGGGAACAGTGATTGAAGATTCACCTTTCTTCTCAACAGAACCGGGAAGAAGAGAAAAGACCTATGTATGGGTATACGGCTTTAAGCTATATGAGGATTTTAAAAATCAGGATAAAGAAAAAGATTACTTTAAATATAGCATGGAAAGAAGTTATTGGAGAAAGATTTTTGGAGATTTACTTTGGAACAAGTTTACCAAAGATGCAGTAGCCTATCATACAAAATATCCTAATGAGCCTGTACACCTAAAGTATCTCCCCCCTCAGATCAATAGAATATTTGAATCAGCGACTTATCCATATGACCACAGGTTTGGAGAAACGTTTTATGACAATTCATGGTTTGAGGATTATAATCAAGCGGAAGTGTTATCAAAAATCAAAAGTCCTACAGTATTTATAAAAGCAGAGACAAGGTATGATGGAGAGTTGCTTGTAGCAGCATTATCGGATGAAGATGCTGATCGTGTGGTTGAATTACTAGAAAATGGGAAGCGAATTGATGTCGATTCTCCGGGACACGATATACACTACGATAAACCAGAAGAGTTTGTAAAAATTATGGTTGATTTTTTGGATGAAGTTCAGGAACAAACTGTTAACGAGATTATGATAAGAACTCGAGAGTGAATTTTTGTTTAAAAATAAAATTTAGGAATGGGCTAGAATTGAAATGTTATAGCTGAGGGACCACACCTATAAAATAGGTGCATAAAAAGTCTAAAAATAAAAAATTTTATTGAAAGTCAGAAGGGTTTTCGGTATAATGTTATTTAAGAAATAGTCATTCGTAGAAAATAAGAAACTTATATTGATAAAAGCTATCATTTCTATGAAATCAATTGGGACATGCTTTATTTACATTAAAAATTTTCAATGCAAATATTCCCAGAGTTTTTTTAAAGTGAAGGCAGAAAACTATTTTTTAGAATAGAAAAAGAGACATAGGAGGATGAGTATAATGTTAAATCCAGAGGTAGCGAAACTGTTAAATGAGCAAATTAATAAAGAGTTTTATTCAGCGTATCTGTATATGGCAATGGCAAACTATTATTCAGATCAAGGCCTAGAGGGATTTGAAAACTGGTTTTTCATACAAACCCAGGAAGAACGAGATCATGCATTATTATTT
>JAAYPH010000240.1 GCA_012519955.1 Candidatus Epulonipiscium sp. | reverse complement strand
TGTTTTAGAGATACTAAAGTCATCAGCAATCATCTAAATTCCATTTTTGCAATTTCCAAAGACAATATCAAAGAAGACTTAAAAAATGTTTTTCTTAAGTTTTCAGACGAGGATTATTTGCTTGTGGGTAATCCCCTGATCATTGAAGCAGTCAATGAAATACAGCCGCAGATGAAATACATAGTGCCAAACCAAGAAACCGTTTTAAAAATCACCAATAAAAGATGGCTTATGGAGCTCGCTTATAATTTAGGCATAAAGGCTCCTAGAAATGATGCAAAAGACTATCCTCTGGTCATCAAACTCAATAATTCTGAAAAAACTCATTTAAAGCCTCAGCAGCGATACAAGATAGTCCATAACGATGAAGAATACAAAAAAGCTATAGAATCTATGAAGGATAATGAGGGCAATTTACTGGTTCAAGAATATGTAACTGGTAAAGGTTTTGGCGTTTCTATGCTTTTAGATTATGATTCGAATTTGGTAGACTATATCATGCATGAACGCCTTTTAGAATATCCTGTTGCCGGAGGACCCAGTGCCATTTGCATTACCAGACATAAAAAAGAATTGGTTGCTAATGCATACAAGCTTTTAAAAGAATTAAAATGGACAGGCTATGCCATGGTAGAATTTAAAGGGGATTATTTGATTGAAATTAATCCCAGGTATTGGGGAAGTATGCCCCTCCTATTTGTGGCTAAGTCTTCTTTTTTTACTAATTATCTTAGAGTTTTAGACAATACCCATATTGCAATCAATGAAACCATTGTTCCATACAAACTGAATGCTAAAATGTACTATTTCCCTCAAGCCTATTTAGCTGTACTAGCCTTTATAAAAAAAGGTAAAATAAATCAAGCCCTTAAATCCTTGGGAGATATTCTTACGGCTAAAGAGGGGGTATTTAGTTTAAGTAATCCAACACCGTTTATGAATTATTTAAAATCTCTAGTTGGGAGAAATATGAAATGAAAATATGTTTGCATATCCATTCTAGATACTCCCATGACTCTGATGTCTCGGTAAAAGATATTATCCATGAGGCAGAGAGATTAGGATATGATGTTATATCTATTACAGATCACAATACTGTAAAAGGGAGCTTAGAAGCGCTGGAATATAAAGATTCTAATGTTTCTATTATTCCGGGAGCAGAATTTTCTACGGAATTCGGACATGTACTGGCATATTTTATAGATGATTCTATAGAAAAAAATACCCCGAAGATAGATGAAAAGCGCTTTGACTTTTTTAAGCTGGTAGAAAATATCAGAAGCATCAATGGTGTGATTATATTGGCCCATCCCTTTAACAGTAAGTTGAAAGAGCATATGGAGATTTTAAATAGTATTGATGGCATAGAGAGATACAACGCTCGCTTAGACTCATTTTATTTTAAAAACAAATCCAATAGCTTTATAAAGCCTTTACTAAATAGAAAGAATTTTATTTATCTGGGGGGGCCTGATGCCCATTCCTTAGAAGAATTAAGTCATTGCTATACGATTACAAAAGAATTTTCTTTAGATCCAGAGGCCTTTAAGAAAGCCCTTTTTAACCAAAGTATCGTATATTATAAGACCTCAGTGAATTACGCCATATCAAAAGCAAAGATCCATAATATAAAAAAGTTTAAGCCAAAGCATATAGTCAAAAATATTATAAGAATGATGTATGGAATTTTAGAAATTGTTTACACTAAAGTACTGAGGTGTAGACAATATGAGATTATATACATTGGCAAGGAAAGTAAACCATAGGATTAAACAAAAACGAAGAGAAGACGCAGGAAAATACTTATCTCCTGTAAGAAGACTTGAAAAATTTTCCGTTCCTGTTGGGGAAAAAGTAGTATCGATGACATTTGACGATGGCCCGATGAATATGCCGGCCAATCCGACTCCGGACCCCAAATATGAAAACTGGGGACTCACAAAAATATTAATTGATATTATGGGTGAGTATGGAGCAAGGGGAACTTTTAATGTTGTTGGTACGACAGAATATAATTATCCGGATAAACAAGGTATGATCCATAAACCAACCTGGAGCGGCGTGAAGCATGACCACTATCCCCAATTTGGAAAAGATCAGTATGCAGGGGCAAAGAATCAAAAGGAACTCATTAAAGCACTGATAGACAATGGTCATGAAATTTCAAATCATGGGTACAAACATATCTTATTTGGTAAAAACCATTTGGTATATGGCAGCCGAGAGCATTTTTCCAATATCTATGAAGTTGTATCGGATTTGAGACAATTACATGATTTGCTTAAAACTGAGTTTAATTATGATATAATGATGTCAAGACCGCCGCATTATATTGACAAAATTCCAGATGGTTTTACTTCTTATGATGCTTATGCATTGATGAAATATGATTATTTAGCTGCAAGCTTTGATGGAGGGGGTTGGTTGCCTACAGTCGGAGATTATAAAGAAGATGTCAGAAGAATGGTTGAGCCTTTAGAAAATGCATTAAAGAATGATGCGAATGCATTAGATGGCCAGATCATATTTCAAAAAGACGGCTATAATATGTCTTTAATGACACCGGTAGCCACAGCATTAAAAGAACAATTAGAAATCTTAAAAAGATACGGATACAAAGTGATTCCTGTAAGAGAATTAAAGCAGAAATATCCTTTTGAAGATTTCTGTGATACATCAAAGAATTTTGAAATTGCTAGAGACTTAGACCAAAAAGGATACATAATAGGATATAAAACCAATGAATTTAAACCGGATAAAGAACTGACTATTGGTGAAATGGTCATGATGACTTTAACAAAAGATGACTACAAAAAAGCCCTTGAACAAATTTGCAATTCTCCAAGGGATAAGTCGATTTACTTGCAGCAACCGTATTACTTAGGATTTTTGCACTATAACAGATTGGATTTAATGGACAGAGCCGATTCTATCGCAAAAAAAGAAGACATAGAAAGGTTTTACAAAGAGAGTTTAGGCATTAGTCCATCTATTCAAAAGAATGAATTAAAGAGATTTGAATATTTAGAGATAGTAAATGAACTTGTATATCATTTAGTATAAAATTAGAAAGAGGTAGGGTATGAAGCGAATGAAAAGGGTACTAGTTTTTGGCATTTTATTAAGCATGATTTTTAACCTAACATTTACAAAAGTCTACGCAGATGAGACTCCAGAACAAGATAATACAGTTTCTGAAACAGATATCAATATCATTATTAATGAAGAGTTTTTCAAGCCTTCCGTTAAACCGATTATCAAAAACGGCAGAATATTAGCTCCTTTAAGATCAATCTTCGAAGCAATGAGCATCGAAGTGGAGTGGAACGCAGAAGAAAGGACTGTATATGCTAGTAAAGAAAATACTACGGTAAAAATAACCATTGATTCGCCTATGGTTTTCAGGAATGAAGAGCCGGTTGAATTAGATCAGCCGGCGATCATCTACAAAGATAGTACTTATGTTCCTTTAAGATTTGTCGGTGAAGCTTTTGGTGGAAATGTAGAATGGGATGCAAATAATAAAACCGCTATCATTACTACCAACTTTATTATTCCTCCAAAAATTCAGGAATATACCAACATGAGTATCCTTGTAGATAAAAAAAGAGTGAATACTTCCTTTAGTCCTATTATGA
>JAAYPH010000030.1 GCA_012519955.1 Candidatus Epulonipiscium sp. | reverse complement strand
GAGCATTGTTTTCTGCGCCATCAAGGGTGGCGGAAGCTAACCATCAACTACAACTTGAGCTTTTAAAACTTCCAGATGAAGTGATTTTTTTATATCTCACTTTTTCATAAGCTACTTTACACTACCGCTTTGGTCTACCTAAGAAGCTTACTGGTCATTTTAGCCCCATTGATTGCATTGGAAACAGTTTCTATATCGGACCCAATAACGGATTCTACTGCTCCAACAATTGCTCCTTCAACGATTGGGCCATCAACAATTCGTACATTCCCTCCTGTCATTTCAATTGCCATTTCCGAACTCATAATGGCACTGCCAAGATCTACTAAAATCACGACACCATCCTCTGATTGTACCGACAAAATAGCATTGACGATTTTTTCTACATCTGTTCCAATACCTCCGTCAGCCATCCCGCCGGCTGCTGCGATGGGCGCTCCTTTAGCCATCTGCAGAGCTAACTCTTTAGCTCCTTCCGCTACCTTTTCACTATGAGAAACTATTACAATCCCTACCATCTGAAGTCACCTCTAGTCTTCACAACTTTCTTTTAATACGGTAAATATCATCATAGAAGAAGTGGCCCCCGGATCTTGATGTCCTATGCTTCTTTCTCCAAGGTAGCTTGCTCTTCCCTTTGTAGCAATAATGGTCTTTGTGTATTCTACTCCTTCTTTTGCTGCATTTTCAGCCTCATCTAAGGCATCTTTTAGTGTACTTCCTTTTTCTAATTCTCTACGCAACACTTCATAGGCAGGTTCAATAGCATCTAACATGGTCTTTTCTCCCCGTTCTGCCTTGCCCCGCATTTTAATACCTTTTGCGGCTTCGTCAATAATTGTAAGGAGATCCGATGTTTCCAATTCCATCTTGCCATTCATCGCTGCCCCGGCTTTCATAAAAGCGGTACCATATAAAGGTCCTGAGGCCCCTCCTACAGTGGATACCAGCGTCATTCCCACTGTCTTCAAAATAGTACCGATATCTTTATCTTTTACCGTAGGAAGTTTTTCTACAACTGCTTGAAATCCCCTATCTAAGTTAATCCCATGATCGCCATCACCGATCGCTGCATCCAAATCCGTCAAGAATTGTCTATTTTCATGGATTTTCTCGGCAATCTTCTGAATGATTAATACCACTTTTTCATTATTTATCATAAAGACTTCCTTTCTTTGTTATACTCTAAATGCAATGGTATTTGCCCTTGCGTCAAGAAGTTCTTTCGTTTCGTCGTCTAATTTTAATACCGTTACAGAGCAGCCTGCCATTTCAATGGAGGTCATATAATTACCTACAAAGGTCTTATGAATCTTTATTCCTTTTTCCGTTAATACATCGTTCACATGATTATTAACAATGTATAATTCCATAAGCGGTGTACCGCCAAAGCCGTTGATCATTACAGCTACTTCATCATTGGCTTTTAAATCCATATCTCCAAGGATTTTGCCCATCATATGATCTACGATTTCGTCTGCTAATGCTATTGCCTGTCTATGGGTTCCCGGTTCTCCGTGAATTCCAATACCCATTTCCATCTCTTGTTCCGAAAGTTCAAAGCCCGGTTTTCCTGCAGCCGGTACGGTACACGGCGTAAGTGCCATTCCCATGGTTCTTACATTAGCAATAACTTTTTCAGCAACGGTTTTTACTTCTTCTAATGATGCACCTTTCTCTGCCAATGCCCCTGCTATTTTATGAACAAATACCGTTCCTGCCACACCTCGTCGGCCAGTGGTATACAAGCTTCCTTCTACCGCCACATCATCATTAACAACGACTTTTTCTACTTTAATACCTTCCATTTCTGCCATCTCGGCAGCCATTTCAAAGTTCATTACGTCCCCGGTATAGTTTTTGATAATGAGTAAAACTCCCTGTCCCCCATCAACCGCTTTGATTGCCTCAAAGACTTGGTCTGGTGTCGGTGAAGTAAATACAGCCCCTGCAACTGCTCCATCAAGCATTCCTTCTCCCACAAATCCTCCATGGGCAGGTTCATGGCCGCTTCCACCACCACTAACAAGTGCTACCTTATTTTCCTTTTTGTTCGCACGAACCAATACATTAAAATCAGGCAACTTTTTCACATACTCTCCATGAGCCTTTACAATCCCTTGAAGCATCTCTTTTTCAACATTTTCCGGCTTGTTAATTAATTTTTTCATGTAAAACCCTCCCCAAAATTCTTATTTTTTTATGTTAAGAACCTAAAATAGTTCTAACATTTGCCCCCTTTAGAATGAATATCTATATCGACTTAATCCCCTTCTTATTGACGAATTTCTTCTATTAATTTTTCATTCTCTAATACTCTGTATAAGAAACGAAAGAACTTCTCATTATACTGCTCACTTTGATAATTCAGAGCAAGCAGAAAGACCGTATCCACTTTTTTGCCCGACCAATCCATTGGTTCTTTAAGTGTAGCAACACTGATAGTCGGTTTTACTACAAAGGAGTATCCTCCCTGGACGATAACGATATTTTTTACTCCTACGGAGCAAATCTTTTTCTCCCTTTCAAGCACTTTAGGGATAAATTCTTGCTCTACATATCCTTCTTGAAATAAAACTTGACCCAGGGCTTTAATGATTTGTTCTTTTGATGTCCGCTCCAGATGGGTTAAAATGTGGGACTGATGAATTAAATTTTCTAGTTTTTCTTCTGGATTTGAAGATAAATCTGTTTTTTGTCTTGTACGAATATACTGTTTGATTTTTTTAATATCTTCTTCACCAACCAGAGGGTTAATCTTAATCACCGGCTTTGATGCCTGTTGAAGATGAATTGTTGAAATGATCATATCGCAGTCTAAAAAATTCTTTTCTATCAAGTCGTAAGGAAACGTAATATCTACCACTTCAATTTCCGGAATTTCTTTTTGAATCTGAGCAGATGCATGAAGGGCCGTCCCCATGCCGCTGCTGCATACAATAATCGCTTTTATCTTTCGCGTCAGCCTTTGTAATGCAGCCCCTAAATGAATAACGATATACCCTATTTCATCCTCATTCACTTTAACATTAAAGTATTTTTCAAAGAGTATGCTGGTCCCCCAGACTGCCCCATAGATATGGGGGTATCTGGTTTTAATTTGATCCAGCAAAGGATTTTTAATGGGCAATCCATACTTCATCCGATTAATGGAAGGCTTAAGATGCAGAACAAGCCCTGATAATAATGTATGATCGTCGTGAAAATCAACATTAAGAACCTTTTCCATGAAAGAAATAATCTTTTTTGCTAACAAAATAATTTCTGGTTTAATATTATCCAGGACATCTTTTGATTGATAAATTCGGACTGTTTTATCCAGCTTTGCACCGAGGATATGAAGACATATAAAGCCAATTTCTGATTCCGTCATATCCACGTCAAATGCCATTTGTATGTGTTCTCCTATATATCTTGCAATGGCTATTTCTATTTGTTCTGTTACAGCTTGAAGCTGTTCCTGATCCATCTTTATGCCTTTTTTCTTCCTAAGCCGGTCAATACTGATTGCAAGATGCATTAAAAGTCCAACGTAAGCCTCTTTAGGCAAAAAGAAATCAAAGAGATTTTCCGCATCAGCAATAATGGATTCTATCTTTTGTACTTCCACATAAGGAAACATTTTTTTTAGTTTTAAATAATTTTCTAAATCTAATCGGCTTTCATGGGGCAGTATGCTGTCTGCCCACACCCTATCTTTGAGTTGAAGATCCTTTTCATATATGTAAAGCAATTCGATAACAGCTTTTCGCCAATCCTCTTCCAAACCCGTAATCTGAATGCCTTTATTCTGTCTTCTGATTAACTTTAAATTAAACTTTTCAAGCCATTCTTCTACCAGGGCTAAATCTTTCGAAATTGTCGTCTTGCTGACATATAATTGGTCTGCTAAAAATTGCATGGTTAATTCTTCATTAGAACGAACGAGCATACGAAGAATAAACCACTTTCTGCTTTCCGGTGAAAATGGTTTTATGGCCTCTTCTATACCTTGAAGCTCCCTTTCTAAAAAGCTTTTTCTTTCTTTAGTCCCCAAAAGCTTTACGCCTACTCCGGCCTTTTTATCTAAAATAATTTCTCCTTGGTACGCTTGTCTAAAATAATCCTCTATTTTCTCTAAATCGTTGCGTATGGTTCGAGGAGAAACGTGAAGCTCTTGAGCTAAGCTTTTTATTGTAATGGCTTCTTCATGTTGAAGTAAAAGATGAACCAATTCCTTACATCGATCACTTAGGTACTGCTGCATAAGAACACCTCTATCCGAACCGCTTTCCATCCTTTTTCTTAAAAGAATTTTCCTAAAGACATTATCCCAGAAATATTTTGTGCATTTTGCTTATTTATCCAGCTACAGTTTAATTAAATTATAGCATGATATCCATTTATTACATAGAGCACAAAGTTCCTTTTTCCTTCCACATTAATGTGGCAATCTTATACTTTTACATGAACCCTCCATATGGCTTGTCCAATTCATTGATCAATTTAAAAATAAAAAGCCTTACTTAGAAAATATATTCTCTAAGTAAGACTTTCATGTCGGTTAAATACTTTCAAAAAATTATTTATCGATTTCATGGCATTTTCTGCATCTGGCTTCGTAGGATTCTTTGGCACCAATTAAGATTAAGGGGTCGTCATATCTTGCCGGATTTCCATCCACAAGACGCTGAGTAAATATAGCAGGTTTTCCACAAGTCATACACACAGCTGTTAATTTTGTGATGGAATCGGCAACCGCTAAAAGATTGGGTACACACCCAAATGGTTCTCCTCTAAAATCCATATCAAGGCCTGCACAAATGACTCTCTTTCCTTCTGCCACTAATCCCCTGCATATGGATAAGGTATCTCCTTCTAAAAATTGTACCTCATCAATCCCTATGACATCCGTATCTTTATTTATGTAATTTAAAATTTCTTCAGAATTTGATATATTGATGGCTTTAATACTATTCCCATCATGAGAGCAAATACCTTCTGCTTCATATCTATCATCTATACTGGGCTTAAATACAACTACATTTTGCCTTGCAATCTTTGCCCGTTTAATGCGTCTAATGAGCTCTTCTGATTTCCCTGAAAACATAGGTCCGCAGATTATTTCCAAACTTCCATATCCATCTGGTAGAAACATTTCATATCCTCCCGTTTATCACAATATCTTTTTTATTATTTCATATTCTATTTGGGTTTGCAATTAAAAAAGCAATATCTTAATAGCAAAAATATTTAGGTTAATATTAATGCAATCGATTGCACTATACACAATTTTTTTGTATAATACAATTAATGTTGTAATAACCTATTAAAAAAATAATAAGTTTTAGGAGGGGCTATATGGTTAAGAAGAATTTACCCAAGGTTGCTTATTTCTGTATGGAATATGGGCTTGATACATCTCTAAGAACCTATGCGGGAGGACTTGGAATATTAGCTGGGGACTACTTAAAAGGTGCCAAAGATTATGATTTTCCCATTGTAGGTATAGGGATCAAATGGAAACAAGGATACTCCGATCAAAAAATAGATGAGGATGGCCGCCCTTATGATACATATCATAACTATAAATATGATTTCTTAAAGGATACAGGCGTTAAGGTTACTGTAAAAATTCGTCAAAGAGACGTTGTTTGTAAGGTTTGGGAAGTAACAGAATTCGGTAATGCGCCAATCTATTTATTGGATGCAGACCTTCCTGAAAATGAAGATGCATGGATTACCGGTCAATTGTATGGATGGTTTGGAGAAGAGCGCATTGCACAGGAAATGGTTTTAGGAATCGGTGGCGTAAGGGCTTTAAGAGCTTTAGGCATTGATGTTGATGTGTATCATTTTAATGAAGGGCATGCTCTTTTTGCTGGCTTTGAGCTTATCAAGGAAAAGATGGATCAGGGAATGTCTTTTGAAAAAGCTGTAGAAGCATCAAGGGAAGAAATTGTATTTACAACCCATACCCCTATCATTCAAGGAAATGAGTCCCATTACTTAGATCGAATGATGTACATGGGTGCCAATAACGGCTTAACCTTAGAGCAATTGGTGTCCCTTGGCGGTTCTCCATTTAACATGACCGTGGGTGCATTAAGATTATCCAGAAAATCCAATGCTGTTGCAGATCTTCACAGAGTAACCGCCAACAAGATGTGGGCCCATATCGACAATCGTTCTGAAATCATCGGCATCACCAATGCCATCCATATTCCAACATGGGTTGATGAAAGAATGATTGATTGTGCAGAAAATGGCGGAGATTTATGGGAAATCCATATGGATAACAAAAAGAAACTCATTGATTTCGTAGAAGAAAGAAATGGTGTAAAATTAGATGCCGATAAACTGCTTATAGGTTTTTCAAGAAGGGCTGCTCCATATAAAAGAAGTAATTTCATCTTTACTGATGAAAAGATTATTGATCCTTTATTAAAAGAAGGAAAAATTCAGATTGTATTCTCCGGTAAAGCCCATCCTCTGGATGATACCGGAAAAGAGATTGTTGAAAACATTGTGCGTATGTCTAAAAAATATCCTAATGCAGTAGTATTCCTTGAAAACTATGATATGACAATCGGTGCTATGTTAACCAGAGGCTCTGATATATGGCTTAATAATCCCAGAAGACCTAAAGAAGCCAGTGGTACTTCCGGCATGAAGGCTGCTATGAACGGGGTATTGAATGTAAGTATTCTTGACGGATGGTGGCCAGAAGCATGCAATCACGGCGTGAACGGATGGCAGTTTGGCGACGGCTTTGAAAGTGAAGACGAAAAAGAACTGGACGCTCATGATTTAAAAGCACTTTATAAGGTTCTTTTAGAAGAAGTTCTGCCTACTTATTATGAAGACAGAGATAAATGGGTTGAAATGATGAGAAACAGTATCTTAAGCACAAAAGATCAGTTCTCAGTAAAAAGAATGTTAGAAGAATACTATGAAAAACTTTATATTAATCAATAAGAAAAGCAAAAGTGAACTTGGTGCCAGGCACCAAGTTCACTTTTTTATAGTTTTGTAGATTCTCTTTCAATAAATTTAGTATCCACGATATAATGTGTAGGTTTATTATGTTCTTCCTCTTCTTTATCTTCTAAATGATCGATGAGCAGTTTCGCTGCCTGATAGCCTATTTGTTCTGCATTAATATCTACGGATGAAAGGCTTGGAGATTGGTAAGGAGCAAGGAAGGTATTATTAAAACCTATAACGGCTATTTTCTGTTTATCATTTTCCTTTATAGCCTTTAGTACCCCAAAGGCAATTAAATCATCGGTGGTTACAATTGCCTCCGGCACTTTATATTCTATGATCTTTTTTGCTCCCTCATAGCCCCCTTGTTCAGAGAATTCCGAGGTAAGAATATAGTTTTCGTCAACTTCTATTCCTCGTCCCTGAAGGGCTCTTTTATAGCCTTCCAGTCTGTCATTGGTAACAATAAAACTTTGTGGGCCTCCTATAAAAGCAATATCTCTATATCCTCGTTCAATTAAAGATGTGACTACATTATACATTGCTTGAAAATTGTCATTATCCACCCATAGGACACTATGGGTATCTTTAGGCCGACCTACCACAACAAAAGGATAATGAATATTTTTTAGATATTCTATGCATTGATCCTCCTGCTTTGCCGATAGAAGAATAATCCCATCCATCCACTTGCTGTGAATATATCTTTTGATAAATTCTATTTCCTGGGCTTCATTATTACTGTAACTATACATAATGTAGTATCCTTTTTTTTGTGCATAAATGCTGATTCCTCGCATCGCTTGGGTAAAAAAAGGATTGTTAAATAAGTCTTCATCTGTATTGGGTAATAAAAGTCCCAAGGTTTTAGTAGATTTATTGGCTAAGCTTCTGGCTATGGCGTTAGGGTGGTAATTTAATTTTTTCATAGCCGCTAAAACTCTTTTTTTAGTTTCATCGCTGATTTTAGGATGATCTGCTATCACTCTTGACACGGTTGAAGGAGATACATTAGCAGCTTTAGCAACATCTTTAATAGTAGCACTCATTCATTAGTCCACTTCCTATTTATAAAATTAATCCATCCTGATCAGCATAAGTATGGCTTTTCTAAGTTATGCCACTAACATGCCTGACTTGCACGAAGAATAACATCGTAAGTTAATTCTTCTGTAGAGCTTACATTAACGTCACCCTTTACTCCAACTCCTATAGCAATCATTCCAGCTCCGTGAATAGCTTCTATTCCTGCTTCTGCATCTTCAACCCCTACAGCTTCTTCAGGTTTAAGCTCAAGTCCCTTTAAGCCATCTATAAAGATATCCGGTGCAGGCTTGCTGTTTTTAATTTGATTTGCATCTACCACATAATCGAAGTATTCTTCTATTTCTAATTGTTTTAAAATCACTGGAGCATTTTTTGAAGCAGAACCCAGGGCAATTTTTATATTGTTTTCCTTTAACTCCTGAAGTAGTTTTTCAATTCCAGGTAAAATATCTTTCTTTGTAATGTTTTTAATCAGTTCTTTATAATGATCATTTTTCTTTGTTGCTAAGGCTTCTTTTTCTTCTTTAGTAAAATCATTTTCTCTATTTCCGTGTTTTAAAATCGCTTCAAGGGATTCCATTCTTGAAACACCTTTAAGTTTTTCATTAAACTCTTCATCAATTTCTATGCCTAACTCTTTGGCTAATGCTGCCCATGCTTGAAAATGATATCCTGCGGTATCGGTAATTACTCCATCCAGATCAAATATTACTCCTTTTAACATATAGTACCCCTCCTCATATTTTATCTTATAGGAACGTTCTATAAAGAACGTTGACAGGTGTCTTTTAATTCGATTTTTTCTCCATAGAGTTTAAGGTTTAAAGGTTCCCCTTTTTCTAAAGTAATGATTACATCTTTTTTATCCACAAAAACTTTAATGAGTCTGTCTCTATAGTTGATCTTAAAGGAATAGCTTTCCCAATCCTTAGGAATAAAAGGTGAAAAAGATAATTCTTCATTAAATGTTCTCATCCCTGCAAAGCCTTGAACGATAGAAAGCCAGCTTCCGGACATAGAAGTAATATGGAGTCCGTCTTCCGTATCGTGGTTATAGTTGTCAAGATCCAGCCTTGCAGTACGTTTATACATTTCTACAGCTTTTTCTTCCATCTTAAGTTCAGCTGCCAATATGGAGTGAATACAAGAAGACAAGCTGGATTCATGAACTGTCATTGGCTCATAAAACTCAAAATTCCTCTTCTTTTCTTCAAAGGTGAAGCGATCATTTAAGAAATATATCCCCTGCAGTACATCCGCCTGTTTGATGAAGCAGGAGCGAAGAATCTTATCCCAGGACCAATTCTTATTTAAAGGCCTGTCTTCAGGAGATAACTCATCCACTGTCATGAGTTCTTTGTCTAAGAAAGTATCATGCTGAACAAATACGCCCAGTTCCTCATCGTATGGATAGTACATTTTTTGAACAATTTCGTTCCATTTTGCTTTTTCATCTTCTGTAACATTAAGTTCATTTAAACGGGCATTTTGGTTTGTCTTGTTAAGGTAATCTATTACTTCTAAGGTGTATGAAAGGGTCCATGCTGCCATGGTATTGGTATACCAGTTGTTATTGACATTATTCTCATATTCATTAGGACCTGTTACTCCATGCATCATATAAACATCTTTTTTCTTATGGTAATGCACTCTGTCCGCCCAGAATCTGGAGATTCCTACTAAAACGTCTATTCCATAAGCGGGGAGATATTCTTTATCTCCTGTGTAGTTTACATAATTATAAATTGCATAGGCTATGGCACCGTTACGATGAATTTCTTCGAAGGTAATTTCCCATTCATTATGACATTCTACCCCTGTAAAGGTAACCATGGGATATAAAGCACCTTTTAACCCTTGTTGTCTTGCGTTATGGTATGCCCCTTCCAGCTGATTGTATCTATAAAGTAAAAGATTTCTTGAAACTTCCTGATCTGCAACCGCCAAATACATAGGCAATGCATAGGCTTCCGTATCCCAGTAAGTAGCACCGCCGTATTTTTCTCCAGTAAAGCCCTTTGGTCCTATGTTTAATCTAGGATCGTCTCCATAATAGGTCGAGAACATTTGGAAAAGATTAAAGCGAATACCCTGTTGTGCTTCAGGATCTCCTTTAATTTCAACATCCGCTTTTTCCCATCTTTCCAGCCATGCTTTAGAGTGTTCTTCTTTTAATGAGCTAAACCCTACCTTGACTGCTTCATCTAAAACTTTAAAAGATTTATCTTTAAGTTCTGTTTCTTCATAATCTCTTGATGTAACTACGGAGATATACTTATAAAGTTTTATCGGTTGATCTTTTTTAGCTTTAAAGATCATTTTATTCCCTACATACTTATCCTTTTGAATGATATCAATATCACAGTCGCCTGAAGCTTCTACTTTCATGCTGGTGCATACTGTAAATCTTGGGGTGCCAAAAGGATTTTCTTTGGTTTTCATGATTAAATGTCCTTCTTTAGGACTAATGGATTGATCAATTTCTAACCAAAATTGTTCATTGTAATTGGAATCTTCATTGAATACATCCCCATCTAAATAAGGGATAAATGTAATTTCTCCGTCGTAATTAAGCGGTGTTGCTTCATAAGATATTAGGCAAAGTTCTTTCTTGGCTACACTTACAAACCTCGTAACTTCAAATAGGGTTTTCTTCCCAGCCATATTGGCAATAAATCGTCTATAGAGAATACCGTTTTTCATATCCAATTCTCTATAGTAGTCTTCAACTTCGGTTTGATAAAGGTCGAGTTCTTCGTTGTCAACAAGAACATCGATACCAATAAAATTGGTTGCATTAATGACTTTACCAAAATATTTGGGATAGCCGTTCTTCCACCAGCCTACACGGGTCGGATCAGGAAACCATACGCCTGCAATATATGTACCCCTGTGCATGTCTCCACTGTACTTTTCCTCAAAATTGCCTCTCATGCCCATATGGCCGTTTCCTATGGATGTAATACTCTCAGCAAGTCGCATATTGTCTTTGTGAAGACTTGTCTCAACAATTTTCCATTCATCGATTCCAAAAATTCTATCCTGGTTCATAAAGCAACCCCCTATTCAATCACTTTGTGCAAACGCTTGCACTGTTGAATATATCTTATCATAATCCAATATTCTTTGCAATAGTTTGTTATCCAATCATTTGTATAACATCCCTGATGCTTTCAACGATGACATCCGCCTTGGACAAATCCTGGTCTCCTGAATTAGGATTGTGAAATCCGATGCATTTCATTCCTGCAGCCTTGGCAGCCATTACACCGTTCTTAGTATCTTCCAAAACAACACAGTCCTTTGGCTCCACATTCATTTTTCGTGCAGCAGTGAGATAAATATCCGGCTCAGGTTTGCTTTTACGGACTTCATCTCCGCTGATGATATAAGCGAAATAATCCCTGATATTAAACATCTCCATGACAGTTTCAATCAATGCTCTTGGGGATGAAGAGGCTACTGCCATAGGGATTTTAGCTTCATCTAACTTCTGAATTAACTCTATAATCCCTTCAATTGGTCCGTTTTTTGATTCTTTAAAGATCTGAATCTTCTTGCTTAAGAGATATTCTATGATTTCAGGCACCGCCTGTTTCAAATTATATTTTGTCTTAAGATCGGTCCAGATATCCTCATTAGCTCTTCCAGCATATTTTTCCAGTTCTTTTTGATCGATATCAACTCCAAACTCTTTTAAAACCAGGGCATCAACTTCAAAGTGAATCGGCTGACTATCTATAATGACTCCATCCATATCAAAAATAAAAGCTTTCATCAATACTTCCTCCTGTTGGTGAATTTATACTAGTTGTTCATACCTAATAGTTAAAACGTTTTACTACTATATTAGATTTAAAAATATCTATTAATTTTTATAGATAGTTAATACAAATTCTTCTCCTATTTCCTTTAGATCTGGTTCCCTTGCTCCAATATCTTTCATTGCTTTTATGATCATAGGAATGCCTCGACCTAATTGATCGATATATCTCATATTTTCCATATATTTAACTAAAAAAGGATTTCTTGCATACGAAACTCCTATTTTCATTTTTTCTATAGTTACTGTATTAGGGAGCTTTCCCGGACTATGAAATTCTATTCTATCATCAAACATAAAAATCCTTATTTTTGAGCCAGTTATACTATAGTTTCTATGAACAAGAGCATTTACTATCGCTTCTCTTAATACCAATGTTGGATAATCTTCTTTTTCGTCTCTCTTTAAATCCTTAATACGGGATGGAGTTTTTATATTATTTTTGATCACAACAAGCATTTGTTCTGCAATGTCTTGCAATCTTCCATTGATATTCTTTTTGTCTATTAAATCATCTGTTATTTGATTTCCACAAAAATGAGCAAAACTTATACCATTTTGAGGCATAATCATCTCTGGTTTTTTTCCAAATATCAGAAGGCCTCCAACCGAACATACTAACTGTTGATCAACTTCTTTGAGTATATCTGCATTAACTAGTATTCTTTCTATCGAACTTTTCTCTTCCTCATATAAATCGAAAGTATTATATTTTAGAAAATAATCTCTTATTATATCTAAATTTAGATCTCTAATACTAGTCCCCAGTACAGGTGAAATATCATAATGTATGCTTCCGTTAGCCTCAAACAATCTCAGAAGTTCTTCTCTTGAAGCAATTCTTTTGGTCGTCCCAACTCTTATGTAATATTTATGGTCTACAGTATAATATGGCTTATTTAAACCCTTAGGTATTGTAACAGCCACTACCTTTAATTCATCAACATCTATCTGCTCGTAAATAGGTATTATATTAGGAATGCAATTATTTCTACATATATTCATAATCTTTTCTTCTATATTGACATCCGCTACACCCTTAATAGTGCCATCATCAGCTACACCAATTAGAATGGTCCCCCCTTCACTATTGGCAAAGGCTATAATTTCTTCAGCAAGGTCTTTTGGTTTTATGGATTCTTCTTTAAATTCAATGTAGGAATTTTCACCGTTATTAATAATCTCTAACAACTCTGATTTATTCATATACAAGACCCCTTTTGATTCTCTCTTTATTTTAATTAATCAATAGCAGTCAAAGTCAATCTAACTTAAACATAATTATAACACAATATATATATTGTGCTAATTATATGTGTAAAATATTTGTTAAATAGATGCTATCTAAAAAAGGCTGCTGCAAACCAAATCTTACTTTGGTTTAACAGCAACCTCTAATAGTGTTTTATTTCTATTCCAATGCTTGTTTGATATCCTCAATTAAATCTTCCACGTCTTCTATTCCTATGGATAATCTGATCATATCCGGTGTAACACCTGCACTGAGTTGTTCTTCTGGTGATAATTGCTGATGGGTTGTACTTGCCGGATGAATTACTAAGGATTTAGCATCTGCAACATTGGCTAAGTTGGAGAATAATTGAAGTTTGTCAATAAATTCTTTAGCCTTCTTTTCTCCTCCTTTGATTCCAAAGGTAAAGATGGAACCTGCTCCTTTTGGGAAATACTTTTGAGCCAATTCATAATATTTATTGCCCGGTAAGCTCGGATAATTTACCCACTCAACAGCAGGATGGCTTTGTAAGAATTCTGCTATTTTTTGTGCATTGGAAACATGAGCTCTTACCCTTAAAGATAGGGTTTCAAGGCCTTGTAAGAATAAGAATGCGTTAAATGGGCTAAGGGCTGCACCAGTATCTCTTAAAAGGGTTACTCTCGCTTTCACTATGTATGCGAGTCTTCCCAAAGCTTTTGAATACTGAATATTATGGTAGCTTCTGTCCGGTTCCGTAAAGCTTGGGAATTTGCCGCTAGCTTCCCAGTCAAAGTTCCCGGAATCTACGATAACACCACCGATAGATGTGCCATGACCGCCAATAAATTTTGTTGCAGAGTGAACAACAATATCCGCTCCGTATTCAATAGGTCTTAATAAATAAGGGGTTGCAAAGGTATTGTCTACAATAAGAGGAATTTTATTTTCATGGGCGATTTTTGCCACTGCTTCAATATCCACAATATTGATACTTGGGTTGCCAAGGGATTCTATAAAAATCGCCTTTGTTTTTTCAGTGATAGCCGCTCTGAAGTTTTCTGGATCATCAGGATCTACAAAATGGGTTGTGATGCCGAAACGAGGAAGAGTATTGGCAAATAAGTTATAAGTTCCGCCATATAAGGTGGATGCTGCAACGATTTCATCTCCGGCATCAACAATATTGGTAACTGCATAAGTGATTGCTGCAGAACCGGAAGCTACCGCTAATGCGCCTACGCCACCTTCTAATAGCGCCACCCTTTTTTCAAATACATCGGTGGTAGGATTCATAATACGGGTATAGATATTTCCTGATTCTCTAAGGGCAAATAAATCTTCCGCATGCTGTGCATTATCAAAAACATAGGAAGTGGTTTGGTAAATCGGAACAGCTCTTGACTTTGTGGTGGGGTCTACTTCTTGTCCTCCGTGAACTTGGATGGTATCGAATCTTAATTGCTTATTACTCATAATGCATTCTCCTCTCAAAAATAAATTAATCACAAAAGCGACTGCGTCGCATTTGTAAAATTAAAATTTGCTTCTTTGGAAACTAGATAAACTTCATAGTAAAATAAAAAACTCTCCTAAGATAATAGGAGAGTAGTATTCTTCTCCCTTATCTCTCAGTCGATTGCTTTCAAATATTAGTCTGAAAGCATTAACTGCAGGATTTAGCACCTCGCAAATTGCAGGTTGCTGGGTTTCATCGGGCCAGTCCCTCCACCACTCTAGATAAGAGTTTCTTATTCACAGTATATTTATAAGAATTATAAGGATTAAGGTACCATTTGTCAATACTTATTTTTAAAAATTCTCTAAATATATAAGACATTCAATATAATATATACTTTTCTTTTATTATCTTTCCCCACATATTGAATTATATAACTTTTCATATACATCTGCTATATATTTTAAAGTGAAATTATTTTTGGTTTTTAGCTTAATAAGCCGCCTTTAAGCTTTGTACAAATTCTTCTATTACTTTTTCATCCCCATGACTTTCTTCTATTTTCTTAACAATCGCTGAGCCTACTATAACACCGTCTACATAGGGAAGTAATCGTTTGATGTCTTCCTGGGAAGACATTCCGAAGCCTACGGCGATGGGAATGTCGGTTACGCTTCTTACATTCTTTAAAAAGGCTTCCAAGCTCTCATGGAATTCTTTTCTTACACCTGTAACGCCCATGGAGGATATGCAGTAAACAAATCCTTCCCCCTCTTGTGTTATGTCCTTTATTCTATCTTTCGAAGTGGGGGCTACTAATGGGATAAGACATACATTAAAGGATTTGATGTAAGGCATGATTTCATCTCTTTCTTCTAAAGGAAGATCCGGAATGATAAGTCCGTCTACACCAACTGCCTCACATTGCCTGATGAATCGTTCCACTCCATAGCCCAGGATGGAATTATAATAAACCAAAAATGCTATGGGAATCTGAGTGTTTTTTCGGACATTTGCGATACACTGAAATACCTTTTCAAGGTTAGTTCCGCTTTCTAATGCTCTTTGAGCTGCCGCCTGTATCACGGGTCCATCCGCTACAGGGTCAGAAAAGGGAATGCCTATTTCTATGATATCTGCGCCCCCTCTTTCCTTGGCGTAGATAAGCTTTTCTGTCTGCTCGATATTGGGATCTCCGGCAGTCATATAAGTAATTAATGCCTTTTTGTTTTCCTTTCTTAATTCTTCTAATCTTTCTTGAATTCTATTCATGATGATCCCCCCTTAATTCAAGGTAATTTGCGACACTTTGCACGTCTTTGTCCCCTCTGCCCGATAAATTGATGACGATGATTTCATCCTTACTTTTCTTAGGTGCCAATTTGATAGCATACGCTATGGCATGGGCACTTTCAAGCGCCGGAATAATGCCTTCTGTTTTAGACAACCGGATAAGGGCTTCTACAGCTTCGTCATCGGTTATGGATACATACTTGGCTCTTCCTGTATCAAAAAGATAAGCGTGCTCTGGGCCCGTTCCCGGATAATCTAGTCCGGCAGAAATAGAATGGGCTGGAAGAATATTTCCATCATCATCCTGAAGTAGATAGGTTTTCATGCCGTGGATCACTCCTATTTTTCCTTCTGCAAAAGCGGCTGCATGTTTTTTGGTTTCGATGCCAAGGCCTGCAGCCTCAACACCAATAAGCTCCACTTCCTTTTCTTCCAGGAAGGGATAGAAGACTCCCATGGCATTGCTGCCTCCTCCAATGCAGGCGATAATGGTATCTGGTAATCTTCCTTCCTGCTCTTTAATTTGAATTTTGGTTTCTTCTCCTATAATCTTTTGAAATTCCCGAACCATGGTTGGATACGGATGGGGGCCCACAACAGAACCTACAACATAAAAGGTATCTTCTACGGTTCTTGCCCATTCCCTTAAGGCTTCATTGGTTGCATCCTTCAGGGTTTTTGTGCCGCTATCAACACTCTTCACCTTAGCCCCTAAAAGTTCCATTCTGAATACATTAAGTTTTTGTCTTTTAATATCTTCTTCTCCCATAAATACGGTACATTCCATGTTAAATAGCGCTGCTCCCGTTGCCGTTGCTACGCCGTGCTGTCCTGCTCCTGTTTCTGCAATCACCTTTGTCTTACCCATACGTTTTGCAAGCAGGATCTGACCGATAACATTATTGATTTTATGGGCTCCTGTATGGTTTAAATCTTCACGTTTAAGATAAATCTTAGCGCCTCCTAATTCCTCACTAAGATTCTTAGCATAATATAAAGGATTGGGGCGGCCTACATACTGCTTTAAGTAATACCTGTATTCTTCCATAAAACTCTCGTCCTGCAGGGCTTCTATCAGTGCCTTTTCCAGTTCCTTTAAAGGGTTCATCAGGGTTTCGGGCGCATATTGCCCACCAAAAATACCAAACTTTCTATCTAATTTCATAACCTTTCACCTTTCTAATAAATTCTTTTATTTTTTCTTCATCTTTTTCACCATTGGTTTCTACACCAGAACTTACGTCAACCACATGGGGAGATACTATTTTGATTGCCTCGCTGATGTTCTTGGCATTTAATCCCCCGGCCAAAACCGTAAAATAATCCTTAGAAAGACCTTTAATGAGTTCCCAGGAAAAAGTTTTTCCCGAGCCTCCACTGCCGCTGTCAAATACAAAGCCCTGGGCATTTTTATAGAATGGAAGGACTTCAAGTATTTCCTGATCCTTAACTGAAAGTGCCTTCCATACGGGAACAATGCTTTTAGCACACTGGTCGTTATTTTCATTCCCATGAAGTTGAACCATATCTAAGCTGCAGTATCGTACGATTTCATTCACCTCTTCTATGGGGGTATCTACAAAAACCCCTACGGCTTTAATATCTTTTCTTAAATTCCTTTTCATATCTCTTGCCTGATCGGGAGATATTTGTCTTTTACTTTTTGCAAAAACAAAGCCTACATAGTCGATATCATATTGATTTGCCATCACTATTTGCTCAACGGTTTTTAATCCGCAGATTTTAATCTTAGGAATCATAGGCTCTTCTAAACTCCTCTGCTTTTTCTTTGATATTTTCTGATTTCATAAAGCTTTCTCCAACGAGAATGCCGTGAATATCGCATTTTTTGAGCTTAAAGATTTCTTCTTTAGAAAAAATACCGCTTTCACTAATCACAATCTTATCCTTTGGTATTTCTTTTCTAAGGTTTATAGTTGTTTGAATATCTATCGTAAAATCTTTTAGATTTCTATTGTTGATGCCTATAATCTCTCCATTGGTTTTTAAAACTCTTTCCAGTTCATGTTGATCATGAACTTCAATTAAGGCATCCATATAAAGGGAATGGCTCAGATTAATAAATTCTCTCAGCTGACTGTCATCTAGAATGGCTGCAATAAGAAGAACACAGCTAGCCCCTAATGCCCTTGCTTCATATATTTGAATGGGATCTATGATAAAGTCCTTTCTAAGCAGGGGTAAGCTTATTTCTTCATGAATTTCCTTCAGAAATTTAGCACTCCCTAAAAAAAACTTTTCTTCCGTTAATACAGAAACCGCATCCACACAATTCTCATATTCCTTAGCGATTTCTATGGGGTTAAAGTCTTCCTTTATGATGCCTTTTGAAGGAGAAGCCTTTTTAACCTCCCCTATAATAGACAGTCCAGGCTTAGCCATTGCTTTATAAAAAGAGGGAGGGATTTTGGTATGTTTTATGTTATCCTCAAGAAAAGATATGCTAATGGTTTTCTTTAACTCTTTTAAGGTCTCTTTCTTCTGTTCGATAATGTTATCCAGTATCATGTGATCCTCCTTGTGTATTCTGCGAATTGATCCAGTTTCCTTTGTGCATAACCGCCATCAATGAGTTCCCCTGCAATATAAACGCCTTCTTCTAAGGATTTTGCTTTTCCTCCAACATAAAGAGCTGCTCCGCTGTTAAGTAGAAGAATATCTCTTTTAGGTCCCTTTTCCCCCTGGAAAAGATTCTTGATAATCTCTGCATTCTCCCCTGCATCTCCCCCTAGCAAGTCTTCTTTCTGACATCTTGCAATGCCGAACTCTTCGGGAGAGATATAATACGTCTTAATTTCGTGATTCTTAACTTCTGTTACTTTGGTTTTATGGGTTGTAGTAATTTCATCTAACCCATCCATACCATGTACAACCATTGCATGTTCTACCCCTAAATTAAGCAGTACTTTTGCTATGGGTTCTGTTAAATTCCCATCGAATACTCCCAGAACTTGAGCCTTGGCATTAGCTGGGTTTGTAAGGGGCCCTAAGATATTAAAGATGGTTCTAAATCCCAGTTCTTTTCTCGGTCCCAGGGCATGCTTCATCGCCTTATGGAAGGTAGGTGCAAAGAGAAACCCTATATTTTGGGCTTTAACGCATTCCTCTACCTGTCTTGGAAGAAGGTTTATGTTAACTCCCAAAGCTTCCAATACATCGGCACTGCCGCTTTTGCTGGATACAGAGCGGTTTCCGTGTTTGACTACAGGAATACCTGCAGCGGCTGCCACAAAGGCTACTGCCGTTGAGATATTAAAGGTTCCTGCACTGTCCCCCCCTGTTCCACAGGTATCTAAGGTATATAAATCATTTAAGTTGATCTTTTCTGCCTTTTTCCTCATTACCTTAGCCCCTCCGGTGATTTCATCAGGGGTTTCCCCTTTCATCTTAAGGGCTGTAAGAAAGCTTCCAATTAAAGCCGGAGAGGCTTCTCCGTCCATAATACATTCCATGGCACCCATCATTTCATCTTCTGACAAATGTCTTCCTTGCATAATGGTTTCGATTGCTTCTTTTATCATATGACCCTCTCCTTTTCTAAAAAATTCTTTATGATTTTGATGCCATCAGGGGTATAGATGGATTCAGGGTGAAACTGGAGTCCGACCAGAGGATATTCCTTATGAATAATACTCATAACTTCCTCGTCTTCGGTAATCGCTGCGATTTCAAAGCAATCCGGAATGGTATCTAAGCGAACAGCCAGGGAATGGTATCTCGCAGCTTTCATTGGTTTTTCAATGCCGCTAAATACATCTATTCCCTTATGGATGATCTGTGAGGACTTACCATGAACGAGCTCCTTTGCATAGGTAATGTCCGCTCCAAAGGCAGCGCCGATACACTGATGCCCAAGGCAAATGCCGAGTATTGGGATTTTATCGTAAAATTTTTTAATGACCTCTATGCAGATTCCTGCTTCCTTTGGCGTCTTAGGTCCCGGGGATAAAACGATATGGTCCGGGTTTAGGGCTACGATTTCTTCCAGGGAAATTTCATCATTTCGTACGACTTTTATATTTTTTTCGTACTTCCCTATATATTGATACAAATTGTATGTGAAGGAATCATAATTATCGATGAGTAAAACCATAGCACCCTCCTATTCCACTGCCATAAGCAGCGCTTTTACTTTGTTTTCACATTCTTCATTTTCTTTTTCCGGAATTGAGTCTGCCACAATCCCGGCCCCTGCCTGCATATATACTTTTCCGTTTTTTATCACCATCGTGCGGATGGCAATGCACATATCCATGTCTCCGTCAAAACCAAAGTAGCCAACTGCTCCTCCATAAATTCCTCGCTTTTCTTCTTCCAGTTCATCTATGATTTCCATGGCACGAATTTTAGGTGCCCCCGATAGAGTTCCTGCAGGAAGAAAAGACTGAAGGATTGAAAAGGCGTCTTCTCTTTTTATCTTAATCCCTTCCACCAAGGATACGAGATGCATAACATGGGAGTAATAATGAACCTTCATAAATTCTGTCACCTTTACACTGTCAAACTCAGCGATTCTTCCCATATCATTTCTGGCGAGATCTACCAGCATCACATGCTCTGCACACTCTTTTTCATCGTTTAAAAGGTCCTCTGCCAGGATCTGATCTTCTTTTTCATCTTTTCCCCGTTTTCTGGTGCCGGCAATGGGGCAGGTATACACTTTATCTTTTCTAAGCTCTACTAACATTTCTGGAGAACTGCCTGCTACCTGATAGTCTCCAAAGTTTAAATAAAAAAGATAGGGCGAGGGATTTACCCGTCTAAGTTTTCTATAAAGATTAAACGCATCTTCATCCGTTTCTAATGTCCATCTTTTGGAGAGGACCACTTGAAAAATATCCCCTTCTCGGATATACTCCTTAGCTTTTTCAACTTTTTGCATGTATTCCTCTTTTGTCATATTGCTGGTTAAGTTTCTAAAGGAAGGACTAAATTCTCCGCTTGGTTCTAGGGGTTCATCTTTTTTTATAGCCTCTTCCATTTGTTTCATTATGTTTTCTGCTCTTTTTTCGCCGTCTTTGGTATCTTCTTCTAAGACCATGATAAAAATTTGTTGGTGATAATGGTCATAGGCAATCATTTCCCTGGCAAACATCAGATGCACATCTGGAACTTGAATGGTGTCTTTATTAGGGTTCGGAAGTTTTTCAAACTCTCTTACAATATCGTAGCCTACAGTTCCCACCCCTCCCCCTATAAAAGGGATGGAACTATGATTTTTTATGGTGAATTGTGACATATATTCTCTTACGGCATCCATGATATTGCCTTGCTTTTTGATGACTTTGCACCCTTCTTTGATGATGATTTCTTTGCCTTTTCCTTGTAGTTCTCCAAAGGGATTTTTTGCAATAAAGGAATATCTTCCCTTGCCTTCGTCTCTGCTTTCCAGCAAAAATCCTTTTTCTTTGCCTACATAGTTTCTAAATAAAGTAATGGGGGTTTTGGTATCTCCTTCTAAACTTTTTAAATACAGCTTTAATTCCATCATCCGTCCCTCCTTTTTATTTCAAAAATAAGTAATAAAAAAACCCTTCATCCCAAAAATTGAGACGAAGGGCTGCTTCGCTATGCCACTCAATTGATGATACTAAATATATTAGGGAAAATAAAAAAGACATTTATCCTTTGGGAAAAATGTCTTATATTTAGCCACCCAATACATTTAAGTATCTTACTTTATCCGATACGGAGCTTGTGCTCGATATCTTACCTCTGTAACGGGAGGACCCGGCATCAGATACTTTTTACATTTCACCTAGCATCTCCTGGAACCATTCCTTAAAGTCTTTTATACCGGACCTCGCACCACCGCCGGCTCGCTGAGATAAAATCCTGAAAGTACTCTTTCCAGTCATTGATTTTTTCTTGTTTTTGAATATTATATTCAATTATCCTCATTTTGTAAAGAAGAAATTTAAAGATTTTTAAAATACTCTACAATTCCCACATAAATCGCCCATGCTACTTTTTCCTGATAGGTTTCATTATTTAAGTTTGCTTCTTCTTCCGGATTAGATAAAAAACCGCACTCTACGATAACCGCAGGTATCTCGGTAGTTTTTAAAACATAGTAATCCGTATTGGCCTTGGCTTCTCTTTTATTAGTCGGGTCTACAAATTCTTTAAGCTGCTTTTGTATGGATTCTGCCAGTCTTTTTCCTTCCTCTGAGTGCCCATGATAAAAAACCTGGGCGCCCTTATACTTAGACTCTGGAAAACTGTTTTGATGTATGCTGATTAAAATATCCCCTTCGCTTTGATTAATGAGTTCTTTTCTTCTACGCATGTCAGATCTTTTCGGTTTAGGATCTCCCTTTTCATTTAGTCCTTCATCGGTGTTTCTGGTAATAACGACATAAGCCCCGCTCTGCTCAAGGTAAGCTTGAAGTTTTAAAGCAATGGCAAGGTTAAGATCTTTTTCATGGGCACCGTGAGTGCCTACTCTTCCGGGGTCAAAGCCTCCATGCCCCGGATCGATGACAATTACCCTTTTAGCTGTTGGCAAGGCAAAAGTACTTACCGTCCGATTGGAATAAATATTATAACCCAATAGCAGCACCAAAAGCATTCCGATTCCTACATAAATTTTAGGTCTTTTTGTCCAAAAATCCATGGGTTCACCTCAATATATCTTCTCTTTGCTAATATATTTTATTCTCAATGAAAAGATATATGACTGTTACTCCTTAAGATATTTATATAATAGCTCCCATATCTCTTTCTTTTCTAATCCTCTCTTCCAGCCTGCAACCCCTGCCAAATTGTATTTGTCTACTAATTTAACCTTTTCTTCAATGGATTTCTCTTCTTCAAGCCAGATTTTATAAGTCTTATTGTCTTCTTTGAATTCTCCGTAATATTGTCCTGCTTCATCGAGCCACACAGGTTCTACCTTTTGTTCTTTTAAGATAGTTTCTCCCTTGCTCATTCCATAGGCCTTAGAGGAGACTTGTATCCCTCCGCTTACTTCTTCTTCCTCCCATAATCTTGTGTAGTATGGGAGCCCAAGCAATACTTTTTCTGCCGGTACTTCCTCCAGGGTGTTTTTAATCCCCTGTTCAACCCAGCCAATGGAAGCAACTGAACCGCTCTCTGGGGATGAACTCCAGTGCTCATCATAAGTCATTACCATGATATAGTCTACAACTTTTCCGACTTCAGCACGGTTATAATGTCTCGTCCATCCTGAAGGAACATACATATCCACGGATACAACCAGTCCCTGCTCCTTTAAAAGGGGCGTTAATTCCCTGATAAACTGTACATAATATTCCCCTGTTTCTTGCTTTAAGCTTTCAAAGTCAATATTGATGCCATCTAAATCATATAATGCAGAAAATGCCAAAAGCTGTTTTATAATATTTTCTCTGCTGTCGGTATCCTTTAATGCTTTATGGGTTAAATCCGGATCACTAAAAGGATTGGTAATCATAGCCCATACTTGATACCCTTTGCTGTGGGCCCAGTTAACATATTTTTCACTGGCTATGTTTTTTAAATCCCCTTTTTCATTTTCTATTTCAAACCAGCTGGGGGAGAGAACATCCAATCCCTTAACAGGTTCGAATTTTGAAGGGACTTCGCTGCTTTCCACCTTAAAAACTTGATCCCATACCAAATTAATTTTTCCGCTTACAGGTTTCCAGGAAGGCTTTGTTTCTTCTTCCTTTGCAGGCTCACCCTTAATTTCTTCAATATTTCCTATATGCTTTTTATCCACATATCCGATAACTCCGTCTTCGCTTCTAATAAAGAGCCACTTGTCATCTTCTCCAAAAATTCTAACCTGATCCCCTTGGCTCAATTTCTTTAAAATCGGACTTTTAATACTGTCTTCATATCGAATAGGGATATTCTTTTTTAGTACTTCTCCAATGGTCTTAGAATCTGTAGTGTAATCCATAATCACGACATTATTCTCTTCATTATAACGGGCTTCTATATTAAATAAATTCTTTAAGAATGAAAATGGAATATACGCCACATCTCCAAATTTTCTAAGGGGCATATTGAGCGTTAAAGGCTCTTGATTAACGTAATAGGTTAAATCATCGGTTTGCATTCGGATGACCTTGTTCTGTGTTGTAATCGTTAATTTTTGAGTTCCTTCATCCCAAAACAAATAAGGATCTATATACTGTTTTGCAAAATCAAAGGGAAGAAAAATTTCTCCCTCAATAACTTGAGGTCCGTATTCCATCACAATAATATCTTTTCCAAGGACAACCCCTGCCTGTTCCTGTCCAAAACCGGAAAACATTTTATAAGCAGGAACCACTTTAAAGTTTGGCATATATGTTTTAACCATAAATCCTATAAAAAGAATCCCTATAATTCCTAATAAAAATGTTAAGCCTTGCTTTCTTCTTTTCTTTCTCGCCATTTTGTACCCCCTTAAAATAATCCATACTAAGTCAATAAACGTAAATCGATGATTTATTGTCTGTTTCCTTATTATATCATAGAATTCGACATATTTTATAAGAAGACATTGGAAGAGCATTCGGTATAAAAAAATCGAAGGCTCTCTGGATTGTCCCAGTAGCCTTCGACTTTTTATATTTTAAACTATTTCATTTAAAAAAGGCATTGCCATCGTTTTTTACCCTCTGATACATATCCTCTTAAAAATACTTAAGATTGTATTCTATGGATTTTCAATGATATATTTTTCTGCTGCAGCAACGGCTATAGCACCATCGGCTGTTGCCGTAATGATTTGTCTAAGCTTTTTATCTCTTATATCTCCTATGGCGTATACTCCAGGAATATTGGTCTCACAATTTTCGTTGGCCTTAATATATCCCCACTCATTGGTTTCTACCTTCCCTTTTGCCAGTTCTGAATTGGGGGTCATTCCAACGGCAACAAATACCCCTTCTACATCTAAGACCCTTTCTTCACCGGTTTCTTTATTTTTTACTTTAATGCCCTGAACACTGTCCTCTCCTATGATTTCCAAAACCTGATGATTGGTAAGGACTTCAACATTTTCTAAGGAGTATAGATTGTCTTGCAAAATCTTTTGGGCTGTAAGATTGGGAAGGTCCTGGACGACATACACCTTAGGGGAAAATTTAGCAAGTAAAATCGCATCTTCTACCCCTGTATTGCCTCCTCCTACTACTACCGTATTTTTGCCGTTAAAGAAGGCTCCGTCACAGGTGGCACAGTAAGAAACACCCCTTGCTTTTAATTTCTTTTCTCCGGGAACTCCCAGTTCTCTCCAAGTTGCTCCCATTCCTAATAAAAGAGTCTTGGCTTCGTATGTATTCTTATTGGTTCTAACTTTTTTTATCTTATCATTTATCTCTATTTCTATAACTTCTTCAACAATGGGCTCTATGCCGTATTCCTTTGCATGAGCCTGCATTTTGATGGCAAGCTCCGGTCCTATAACATCGGCAATACCCGGATAATTGGCTACTTCGTAAGTTTTCGTAACCTGTCCCCCTGGAAATTCCTTTTCAAACATAATGGCATTAAGCTTGGCTCTTCCGGCATAAATTGCAGCTGCCATTCCTGCTGGCCCTGCACCGATAATAATCATATCATACATGGTATCACTCCTTTTTAAGGATAGGCATCTAACATATATTCTTTTATATTATACCGTATTTTATTCTGAACTAGAATGACAAAAACGCAGGGAATCTTATCCCTGCGTGTAGATTAGTCTATATATATATTTTGTTCTCTTTCTGGTCCTACCCCTACCATAGTAACCTTTGCGCCACAAAGTTCTTCGACTCTGGCAATGTATTTTTTAACAGATTCCGGAAAATCCTCATATTTTCTTATATGGCTGATGTCTCCCCAGCCTTCCAATTCTTCGTAGATTGGTTCACATTGTTTTAAGTCTTCTAAACTTGCCGGAAACTCTTTTAGAATTTCGTCTCCTTTTTTGTAAGCAGTACAAATTTTAATCTTTGGAATATTGGATAATACATCTATTTTATTTAAAGCAATGGCTGTAAGTCCGCTGGTTCTTACGGCGAATCTTCCAATCACCGCATCAAACCATCCACAGCGTCTTGGTCTGCCTGTAGTCGTACCGTATTCTCCACCTACTTCTCTGATTCTGTTCCCGGTTTCATCAAAAAGTTCCGTAGGAAAAGGTCCTTTTCCGACTCTTGTAACATAGCCCTTCATAACGCCAATACATTCGTCAATCATTGTAGGACCTATGCCTGCTCCGACACAAACTCCTCCAGTAATCGGATGAGAGGATGTAACATATGGATAAGTTCCTAAATCTATATCTAAAAGAGTACCCTGTGCACCTTCAAAGAGTACGTTTTTGCCCGCTTTAATCGCTTCATAGATCAGCACTGTTGTATCAGCTAAAAAGGGCTTTAGTCTTTCGCCGTACATTTTATATTCTCTGATGATTTCATCGGCATCAAAAACTTCGTCGCTTTCATATACTTTAGATATAATGGCATTTTTAATCCTTACATTTTCGCGAACTTTCTTTTCAAAAACTTCCGGATAGAAAAAGTCGCACATACGAATTCCTGAACGTTCAGCTTTATCCATATAGCAAGGGCCTATGCCTTTTTTGGTTGTACCGATGTCGTCCTGCCCTCTGTGTTTTTCTTTAATGCCGTCTAAAGCTTTATGATAAGGCATTACTACATGTGCCCTTAAGTCAATTTTTAAATTTGAAACAGAAACTCCTTTACTTGTCAGCATATCTATTTCTTCTAAAATCCCCTGAGGGTCTACTACAACTCCATTGCCTACGATGCAAACTGTTCCCGGATAAAGTATACCTGAAGGCACAAGGTGAAATTTATAAACTTCACCATTGACTGCTACTGTATGACCTGCATTGTTTCCTCCCTGAGAACGTACCACCATGTCTGCCTGTTGAGATAATATATCAATGATTTTTGCTTTACCTTCGTCACCCCATTGAGCTCCAATGACTACTTTAGCTGGCATAAAACCACCCCTTCCTAAAATCCTTTACTTCATTATGTAAACATAAAAAAACGCAGCTTCAAACTCTCTGCTTTATACAGTCCTTTCTAAGGATAACAGAAATGGCATCCAAAATCAATATGTATTCGAATATTTTCGGTACATTTCATCTAAATGTTCGCATTTTAAGTTACATTATTCACCTCTTTACATTTTGCCCCAACATCGATATACTATACATATATATTTTGATGATTATATTAGATTGGAAGTGATGCTTGTGAAAATAGAAAAAATCAATGACTCTCAAATTAAAATTATTTTGAATCAAGCAGATCTTAAGCATAGAGACATTAAAATCAGCGAACTCGCTTATGGTTCTAAAAAAGCTCAGGAACTATTCAGAGATATGATGGAAACCGCTTTTGAAGAATATGGATTTAATACGGATAATGTTCCTTTGATGATTGAGGCCGTTCCCCTTTCTGTGGACAGTATTATGATTATTGTAACTAAGGTGGACCACCCGGATGACATAGACAAGAAATTAAATTCATTCAGGCCTAAAGTAAATTCTCGTACTTTCAAGAAAAAGTCCTCTGTTGCAGAAGAAGAAAACGAACCTCAGTCTGTGACCATTTATTCCTTTAATAAACTAGACGATGTAGTCGATGTTTCCATTCGCTTATATCCTTTATACTGCGGTGTAAATTCTTTGTACAAAGACACCGAATCTCAAAAATATTTTCTTGTGCTTCATAAAAACTACTTCATCAATACTAATCCCAATGAAATAGAATCAATATTAAGTGAATATGGCAATAAACATGTCTCTTCTCCATTAAGTGAAGGTTTTCTGGTTGAACATGGAGAGCTTATGATTCAAGATAAAGCTATAGAAGTTCTTAAAAAACATTTGGCATAAAAAAACTGACCCGGTGGGTCAGTTTTTTTATGCTTTTTTCTGTTTATTCAACAGATATTTCTATTTCTCTTTCTTTAAAACGCTCGTTACATACCTTTACATGAATCTTTCCTTTTTGGCCTGTCGTTCTCACCCAAAAAGCTATGCTTCCACCAATAAGAGAAAGGCATTTAGGGCCAATAAGCTCTCCCTCTCCTGTCACTTCAACATAAATCCCATCTGTAATAAACGGCATGAGATTACCGTATTGGTCCAAGGCTTTTACAACTACCCTTGTAACGTCCATATCCCCTGCGCAAAGAACAGAATCATCTGCTGCTACTTCTAATTGAGCAGGGATAGGATTCCTTGAATATTTCTTACAGATCACTTCTTTTTCTCCAACATATCCAATAAACTTAGCATCTTCCCATTCCATGCCCCAATATCCTGTGAGTTCATCTACAATGACAGGGGGATGAGCTAATCCTGCAAACTTTTCCTTATTAGGATAAAATCTTCCTCTATATTCTTCTCCATAATAAAAGTCAATATAGTCACAGTTTGTAAAAATTACAAGAGGAATAACGCCTCCTATGCTGCGCTCTCCCCTGGACCAGTAGGTTACAGGCTCTAATACCACTTCTTTAGTGGCATCTTTTTGGCTTTTATAGGCATAAGCTGCAAACTTGGGAAGTCTATACATATCCATGACACCATGGTAACAGATCTTATCTCCTGACCCGAAATCAGCGTGGGTATTATAATCAAAAGCACACCATCCTATAGCCCCGGATATATGCTCGTCTAAATGGGAAGCGTTCTGTACTCTTGCATGACGCAGAGCATGTTCCATAACTCTCTCTTCCTGGTCATAACGTTTTGTTGGATACATATGTCCATTATATTCTGTAACCAGATAAGGAACGTAATAGTCTAATCCTGTTACCATTTTGGGTTCTCTTAAGGCCACTTCTTCTCCATCAGCGCCCATAGGTTGGTCATAGGTTTCAAAGTTCTTTACATTCTTTGCAAGGTATTTTCTGTATCCTCCGTCATGGATAAAATCATTAATGGTATATACGTCTTCCAGAAGCTCACTGTTGGTTAAAAAGCGAACCCCTCCGGTTTGTCTTGTAGGATCTAGCTTTCTTGCCAACTCATTGGTTTTTACATATAAGTCGTGATTATCCTGGGATTCATTAATGCGAACCCCCCACAGAATAATTGATGGATGGTTATGGTCCCTCCTAATCATTGCTTTAACATCTTCTAATACCTGCTCCTGCCAAGCCACATCACCTATATACTGCCACCCTGGTATTTCTTCAAATACTAAAAGTCCTATTTCATCACATCGGTCTAAAAAGTGCCTGGATTGAGGGTAGTGAGAAGTTCGGACAATGTTAAGTCCCAATTCATATTTTAAGATATCCGCATCTTTTTGCTGGGCTCTTTTTGGCATTGCATAGCCTACATATGGATAGGACTGATGTCTGTTAAGTCCCATCAGCTTAATCTTTCTGCCATTTAAGTAAAAGCCATCGGATTTAAAGACTGCCTCTCTAAAACCAAATCTCGTAGTATATGAATCTAATTCGTTATACCCTTTTAATATTTTTACCTCCAATTCATATAAATAAGGACGATCAATGTCCCATAACTGAATATCCTGAAGGCCGTCCATCGAAAGGGTTGCAGAATCTTCGCTGAATGTTTTAGAAATCTTACTGATTTCCTTATCCTTATCTCTTAAAATGCATACTGCTTCAATCACTTCATCTTTATTGCCTTTCTTGATTAGAGAAAGATCTACTTCTAATCTTTTTTCACTTTGAAGGACATCAAAGGCTTTCACAAACACATTTTCAATATTCGTACTTTCAGTAATGCGTAAATGTACTTCTCTATATATGCCTCCAAAAGTAAGATAATCTATAACTCCGCCAAAAGGTGGAATATCTTCTCTTTCTGTGGAGTCTACCACAACAGTTAATACATTCTCCTCACCAAATTTGACTGCATCGGATAAATCAATTGTAAAAGGGGTATATCCTCCTTTATGTTCTCCTAGTTTAATCCCATTAAGATAAACTTGTGCATATGCCATTACACCTTCAAAATCAATATAAATGGCCTTTCCTTCATATTCTTTTGGTATATTGAGCTTCCTTTTATAACAGGAAATAATCTGAAAACTTTTATCATCAAAATAGTTATACGGAAGTTCCACATTGGTGTGGGGAAGCCTTACTTCTTTAAAAATATTTAAGTCAATTTCATTGTCCGTAAGATAAGTTTCTTTATAATCCGGGGTATAGTACCAGTGATTGTTGATCCCTTTTACAATACTCATTTTTTCCCTCCTGATATTTAAGTAAAATAATCAGTTTTTACAGTATTATTTTACTTAAATTTTACCTTGCTCAAAAAATATTGTCAATGAACTTTGGGATAATTTTAGTCAGTTTTAGTAATATTACTTTGTACTGTTTCTTATGATAAATTCTGTTGGTATGATCACTTTTCGTCCGATGTCGTTGGCTCCATTTTCTATAAGATCCATCAGTAATTTTACTCCTGTTACACCCATAAATTCAGTATACGTTCTGACTGTTGTCAATGAGGGTACTGTATACTCAGCATTTGGAATATCATTAAAGCCAACAATAGAAACCTGGTCCGGGACAGATATATTGTGTTCGTGAAGAGCCTTTAATGCTCCAATGGCCATAGAATCACTGGCAACAAAAAATGCTGTAGGCAAATTCCCCCTTTTGATCGCATTTACCATTGCCAGATATCCCCCTGCAGCTGTTCCATTTTCAAGATAGATATTTTTTTCATTTTCCTCTATACAATTTTCTTTAATAAAATTCCGGAATTCATATTCTCTTGCGTCGATCTTTTCCGGATATTCACTGTTACAACCCAGTATTCCGATATATCCTAAATCCCGATGTCCTTTTTTTAGTAAAAAATTCAGAACTTCTCTTGCAGCTTTTGCTAAATCAATAATCACACAATCCAGATGAGGATCTTCCGGTTCTTCATCTATAAAAACAATATTTGAAAACAATCCTGCCAAAGTATTGATTTTCTCTTTGCTAAATCTCCCTACTGCAATGATTCCTGACAGATCCGGATGTTTTTTAGCAAGTTCGTTATAATCTTTCATATTAAAAATTTTCTCTGTAATAATACCCTGTCTGTCACACTCTTTTTCAACCCCCATACGGATAGACAGATAATAAGGGTCCGATAGCTCTACTTCTTCAGAATAACTTGAGAGAATACCTATCCTTACCGGAGTACTTCTCCCATTAGCTTTAGTATTATAAACCTCTGCTTTTTCCTTAGGGGACTTATATTTCATTCTTTCTGCAATCTCTAAAATTCTTTTTCTTGTTTCCTCTGACACGGAAAAAGTAGTGTCGTAATTGATTACTCTTGATACTGTTGTAATGGAAACTCCTGCCTCATTGGCAATATCTTTTAATGTAGCCAAAGCTTCCCCTCCTAAAACATTTAAAACAATATATTTTTACTAAATATTTTACTTTAAGAATCATCAAAGATCAAGTATCTGCTATCTGTGGTTTTGCTGACTTAGGAATAATCCTGATATCGGAAGGCTTTTTATTGTATAGGAAATCCAAAAAGATTTCCTATACAATAAAAAAACTAGGGAATAAACTTCCCTAGCTTCCTGGCTAAACATTTTAATTATTTAGAACCTAAAATATAATTCCAATCGTTTTTAAAATAATTATATCTCAAATCTGGACACTCTTTCTTTTAACCCTTCGATGACCTGGTTTAGCTTTCCTGCCAACATAGACAGGTGCTCTGAAAAACTGGCCTGTTCCTGGCTGGTTGCAGTAACCTCTTCAATAGAGGCTGCGTTTTCTTCAACAATTTTTGCAATATATCCAATGGCTTTTGTAGTCTCTTCTTTTTGGCCTTCTATTTCTATGATGGCTCGATTAATATTTTCTATTTGCTCAATGACTTTTCCCATAGATGCTGCCATCTCTCTAAAATTATTGTCTGTCTCATGGACAATCCTGCTTTGTTCTTCAAAGATCTGATCTGAAGTTTCAACCATGGCTACGGTTTCTTTAACTTCTTGCTGTATTCTGGAAATAATTTGGCTGATCATACCCGTTGCATCTTTTGAATGGAGGGCTAACTTTCTGATTTCATCAGCAACTACTGCAAACCCTTTCCCAGCTGCTCCTGCTCTTGCTGCTTCTATGGCTGCGTTTAAAGCAAGCAAGTTTGTCTGTTCACTGATATCTTCGATCACCTGAATCACTTTAATGATTTCTTTTGCTTCTTCATCCAGCTTTTTAATTTCTTCATTTATGGCTCGGGTGGATTCTACAGCAATCTTTGATTTTTCATTCAATTTCCCCACTGTATGGGCTGCATGATCCCTTGATACTTCTGTTCTGCCGATCATTTCCATGGCCATTTCAATTCTTTTTGTAACCTGATTAATGTTTTTGGCCAGACGTTCCATTAATTCATAGCCATGTTCTGTCTGTTTTGCCTGCTCAGTAGATCCTTGTGCCAGTTCACTGATCGTTGCTGATACCTGAGAAGCCGCTATTGCCGATTTCTCCGATGAAGTTTTCATAACATCTGCATTTTCTTCTACTTGAGCGACTGCATAATTTACTTCATTGATTAAAGTCCTGATATTTTCGATCATTTTATTAAAGCTTTGAGCCAACTTACCTATTTCATTTTTGCTATTGATATTGGAGGAGACTGTTAAATCCCCATTCTCTGCTTTTGACATTAACTTCATGATATGTTTTAAAGGTTTGGATATACTAAAAGAAATTAAACTTCCAACCACCACAGATAAAATAATGCACAGGACAACGATCACTACGATCCCTCTTCTTGTACTATTCATTTCTGACATCAAAGAGGCGATTGGTTCTGTTGTAACAGCCTTCCATCCATTGGAAGCTGTCGCAAAACTAATCAAATCACCATTAAGAGTAATATTGCCTGATGACTCTTCCCCGTAAATATAAGTCAGGAACTCATCTTCATTTTTTATACCTAAATTTTCTTGATTCAAATGTCCGATAATGACTTGATTTTCATTTAATATATACACTTGGGCATTTTGGTCTAATTCCATATTTTCCAATACTGAATTGATATATTTACTATTAATGGATATAATAATTAATCCTATCTCCTTCATGGTTTGAGGAGATCTCATGGTTCTTACAAAGTATATATTTTGATAGGAATCATTGAACCCTGTAATCCATGAGGCTTCTTCTTGAGAATTATCTAAAATCTCCTTAAACATGTTGTAATATTCTATCTGCTTATCATAATTCTGACCTTTATATAATATAGAATCCGAACCAGCCCCTATTCTGGTACCATCTTCTTTGTATATGTATATTCCTGATATACCACTATTGGTATTAACTATGGATAATATCGTAGATTCAACTTTATTAATCTCTTGTAATTGATCATAATCCATTACATCTTGTTTCTTTTGCTCGATTATTTTTGTAATCTCTTTATTTGAAATCAGCATCATAGAAGCCCGTTCTACTTCTTCTATTTTATAATCAATATTCAAGATCAACTGATCAATCATCTGTTTTGAATAAAAACCAACTTTACCTTCCACAGTGTTTTCTGCATTATAATACGAAAACATACCTACTACACTTAAGGGTATAATGCTTAGGATCATAAAAGATACAATGAGTTTCTTGGCTATCCCGACATTGCGTATTCTGCCAAGCAAAGATTTAAGCCATTTGTTATACTGTCTCCCCTTTGCAGACTCAAACTTAGGCTTAAAGTTCAGCACTGGCTTCATTGTTTTTTCCATACTTTTCCCCCTCATCAGTAAACATATTAATACTATATTTATAAATAAATATAGCAGATTCTTATATATTTAGTTTTCAAACCCAAATAATTCTCACCTCTTTTTCCGATTGAACTAGATTATATTCTTTTTTATTTTAAATACCTTAGTATTTTCCTTTTTTTTAAAAGAGAATTTCAATTCTCCACTCCATAAAAGTAGAGTTTCAAAGTCGTTTTCAGATCGGTCCTCCTTCCACATTCATAATAACAGCTTTACAATACTAAATACTGGTTATAAAAAATATGATCTATATTTATTTAGAATAATGTAGATAATTGTTTCAAATTCTAAATAATTTAAATCATCTTAAAATCTATTTTACTTAAATATTCATTATATTTCAATAACAAACTCTTTAAAGTAAAAAAATTCCATCCTATTATTTTAAAATAGATATGAAGACTTTCTATTTCATAGGAAATCCGGAAGAATTTCCTATACAATAAAAATAGCAGGAATAAAAAATACTTTTTATTCCTGCTTCATCATAAGATCTTTAAAACTTATTATGCAGATAAACATCATCCGGATCGGTACCAACTCTTTCTCCAGTGTTGAGCTCTGCAATTCTTTCCATGTCTTCTTTTGATATTTCAAAATCAAAGATATCCGAATTTTCCTTAATTCTTTCAGGAGTAACAGACTTAGGTATCGTCACCACGCCTGTTTGAAGATCCCATCTAAGTGCAATTTGTGAAATCGTTTTATTGTACTTCTCTGATAGTTCTTTCATAAGAGGAATATCAAAGATTTTTCCCTGCATTAAAGGTCCCCAGGCTTCCAGCTGGATATTATGTTTCTTACAAAATTCCAACAAATCAGTCTGCTGGAGTCGTGGATGATATTCTACCTGGTTAACCATCGGTACAATTTCACAGGATTCCATAAGTTCTTCTAAATGATAAACTTTAAAATTGCTAACACCTATAGCCCTTACTCTTTTTTCCTTATAAAGCTTTTCCAGTGCTCTCCAGGTTTCTTTATTAAGAGGCTTTGGCCAATGAATTAAATATAAATCCAGATAATTTGTATCCAGTCTCTTTAAGGATGCTTCAAAAGCTCTTAAAGTTGAATCATATCCCTGGTCTGAGTTCCAAACTTTACTGGTTAAAAATATTTCCTCTCTTTTTACGCCGCTATTCTTCATGGCTCTTCCTACACTTTCTTCGTTTCCATAAACTGCAGCGGTATCAATATGTCTATATCCCACTTTCAAAGCCTCTAAAACAGAATTTTCTACCTGTCCTTCTTCTGTGATCTTGAATGTCCCAAAACCAAGCCACGGCATTTTAACTCCATTATGTAGAGTTGTTGCACTGTTGATATTCATCACAAAAACTCCTCCTTTGTAACAGTTTTATATTTTAACATCTGTTATATATATTATATTCAAATTACTTTGTTTCATCATCATTTTTAGTTAAAATTCTTTGAAAAAGAGTTTCGCCTCAAAACTCTAGCGCCGAGTGCGGTCGCCAAAGCCGACAAAATACAACATGCGCAAGTTTCATCCTGCCTGGAAATTTTTTGCTATAGGAAATTCTTAAGTATTTCATATACCAAAAAACCTCCAAGCTTTTAGCCTGAAGGTTTTTTATTTTTATTCTTTACTTGCTAAATAAGCATTCATTTTTTCTACGATTTCATCTACATTAAGGCCGTGAACCATTCCTGCTTCTTCTAAGGTTTCTCCTTGAGATGAAGGGCATCCGATACAGTGCATTCCTGCTTCCATCAAAAATGGAATAAGGTTGCGGTCAACAGCAATGATATCTGCAATAATCATGTCCTTTGTGATTTTAGCTGCCATTCTATTTCCTCCTTTATATGATCAACAATAAGTAATCTGTAACATTTTTATTATATCCTAATGATATGATATAATGCAACCTCCAAAATATGTGTTCATCCGTCCTAAATTTGGGCGGCGTTCATGAGCTTCGGAACCACTTGCTTCTTTCTGGACAATACTCCCGGCAAGAATATGCTGTCTTCCTTAATATTTAATCCAAATGCCCGAGATACCAATTCTTTTCCTGAACCTACAGCGATTAACTCTGTTCCGCCTAATATAATATCTGTCACCAGTAAAATAACCAAATCGTATTTTTCCGTTTCGCAAAGCGTATGCATCATAGCTTTTAACTCCGGAATTAAATTAAATACTCCCCTAAAGTCAGCTGTATTAACTTGAGAAATCGCCGCTTTATATTTGCCAAATACAAATTTCTTCATATCGGTATAGTAAATTTGTTCTGCAGTCTTTCCTTTTAAGGAAGTTCCGGCAGTAATCATGGCCATGCCATATTTTTGTATATCTACTCCGGCTATTTTAGCAAGGTACTCCGCCTGGCATTTATCTTCCTCCGTGCAAGTGGGGGATTTAAACAATAAGGTGTCGGAGATAATGGCGCTTAACATAAGCCCTGCGATTCCCGGAGTGGGCTCTATATTATTTTCTCTATACATTTTTGAAACAATGGTAGCGGTACATCCTACCGGTTCTGCTCTAAAATATAACGGAGCCATGGTGTGAATATCTGCTACTCTGTGATGGTCTATGATTTCTAATATCGTAGCCTTTTCCAAACCTTTTATGGATTGTCCTTTTTCGTTATGGTCCATTAAAATTACATGTTTTCTGTTTATGTCGATCAAATGTCTTCTGGACAGAATACCCTTTACTTTTCCTTCGGAATCTACAACAGGAAAGCTTCTATGGGCGGAACTTTGCATAATTTCTTTAATTTCTTCCACATAATCATCCATCTGAAAATATACCAGATTATGTTTTCTCATAATGGCAGACACAGATATACTTTGATTAATTAATTTAATCGTTTTAAAAAAGCTGTGTGGGACTCTGACGACTGCACACTCTAAATCCTTTTTAAGTTCATAGGATTCATTAAAGTCTTTATCTCCAGCTACGATAATACATCCTGCACCGATATTTTCTACTTTTTCTTGTATATCTTTTGCACACCCTATGATGAGTATATCTCCTCTAGAAAGCTCTTGATCTTTCGCCAAAGTGGAATCCGTATAAATATTTCCTTCCACGTATTCATAAGGATAATTGCCTTCTAAAATTTCTCCGTCCAATACTTTAATCAGATTGGAAAATCTGGTTTTATGGTTCTTTATCGCCATTTCATCTGAAAATTCCATATAAGATGTAGCGATATCTTTAAGAGATACTATCCCATTTAAACGATCTTCTTCGTCCACCACAGGAATCATATGTCTTTCTATTTTTTTCATCAAATCCCATACGGATTTAATAGAGTCATCTTTATGTACCACATAAGGAGAATAAAAATTCAGATCTGCTACCTGAGGTTCCACATCCGAGAGTAAAGGAGGGGGACCTTCTCCAAAAAAGTTAAGAGCAAATGCAGTCTCCCTATTAATATTACCTATACGAACCGCTTGAACATTGCTATAGCCTAGCTCACGTTTTAGCTCTGCATATGCAATTGCTGAACAAATTGAGTCGGTATCGGGATTTAAATGTCCAAAAACAAAAATCGGTTTATCCATTACAGTCACCGTCCCATCATTCCCCTATATATATTCACTTGATATGTATATACGTCCGAGCGATAATAAGATGTTTCATAAAATAATTTTACACCTTCTTCGGTTCTTGTGATACCTTCCGTTTTTAACAACGGAATAGCTTTACTGGACTCAAAGATTTTCATCATCATTTTATCGGAAATGACTGCCTCAATAGTCAAAAAAGTAGACTCTATATTATGATTGTAGTTTTCTTTTAAAATCTTGTATAAGGATTGAGCTCCTAAGTCATACTGGTCTAATCCTTCACAGTATTCTGAGGGAATATAAACGGTTTCTAATGCAGCAGGTATGGAGTCTGCAAAACGTAAGCGTTTTATTTTATAATAGGTTTGTTCTTCTTTTGTCTCCAGCATTTTGCTGATGTTTTTTAGGCCCCGCACCACCGAAAACTCTAAAACTTTGGTGGTCGGTGTATAGCCTTGAGCTCTAAGGGTTTCTGTAAAGCTCATCATATTTTCCTGCAAAAACCTGGGGGAGGACACAAAAGTTCCTCGCCCTTTCTCTCTATATAATTTTCCTTCTTTAACCAATTCATTAATAGCTTGCCGTGTTGTCATACGACTGATTTCGTACTTTTCACTTAATTGTCTCTCTGAAGGAATCATTTGATTAGGCTGATAAATCCCTTCTTCTATTTGTTTTTCTATAATATTTTTTAATTGTATATAATAAGGCAGAGGATGGCTCTTATCAATCTTCAAAATATCACCTCCATTTCTCATTATTCTAACATTCCCTTTTCTAAGATTCAAATGATTTTTATGCTTAAACCTGCATTAAATAATGAAAGATTTCTCTACAAACATCTTCTTTTTCTTCTCCTTCAAATATAAAGTGATCCGCATTTCTGTAGTAAATTTTCTTTTTCCAAGGAGAAGCCGAGCGGCAAAAGAGATAATCTGCACTTTGCCATCGGACTGCCTCATCCTTTAAACCCTGAATAACAAGAAGAGGCGTTTTAATCTTTTCTACCAGGGGGATGCATTCATTTAATCCCCGAGTTAAATTCAACGCTCCCCATAAAGGCGTTTCATTGATCACATTACAATAATACTTTATGGGATCATAACTTCTTTTCTTGATACACCTTTTAACCTTTTCCATGATCTTTCTTATATCTCCGCAATATATAGGGGTATTCACCATCGTAATCAAATCTGCACCATAATTATAAGTAAGATAAAGTGCAACCAACCCTCCCATAGAAAATCCTATGACTGCTACTTTTTTAAATTCTTCCTTTAAATTTTTGAATTCTTTCTCTGCATTAGAAATCCAATCTCTCCACGTGGTTGTATTCCACTCTTGTTTTGTTCCTTTTATTCCTGCTAAAGTAGGACAAATTGTATAAATTCCTCTATCCCTTAAATAATCTGATAAAACTTTAACATCCCTGGAACAGCTATTAAAGCCATGAAGTACAAGAACTGCCATATTTGTGATTTGAATCATATTATGTCCTCCGCGATTAGTCTATAATTATTAATGTAGTTATAAATTTAGTCTTTCCTTGAGCGTTGACTTCATTCCAGCCAGCTTTTAGCACTGTCTAAAAAACGTGTACATATCGTTAAATTATTATCAATAATGGCTGTGTATTTTCTTTGTTGTAGTAGTTAATAAAAATCATTATCATTTATGCTATTTACTTACTTTTTTCATTATTTCGATCAATATTGATTTTTCAATTGTTTTCGACGTTTTAAGAATAATTATTATTTAAAAATATATTGACGTGTATACAGTATTCAATTATAATATAGGCAAACAATAAAATAATATAAAAACTATGTTAAAAAAATAACATTTAATTGTATAAATTAATAAGGAGGATGCCCTATGTTTGAACAATGGAAAGGTTTTACCGAAGGTAACTGGACTAAAGCTATAGACGTCAGAGACTTTATTCAAAAGAATTACACCCCTTATGAAGGAGATGACTCCTTCCTTGCTGGTCCAACAGACAGAACTAAAAAACTTTGGGATGAAGTGATGGAATTAACAAAGGAAGAAAGAGCTAAAGGAATTTTGGATGCTGAAACAAAAATTCCATCCAGCATTACTTCCCATGGCCCTGGATATCTTGACAAAGAATTAGAACAAATCGTAGGTTTCCAAACAGACAAACCTTTAAAAAGAGGTATTATGCCTTTTGGTGGAATCCGTGTGGTAGAAAAAGCATTGGATTCCTACGGCTATCAACTAGACCCTGTAACCCGTGAAATCTTTAAGAAATATAGAAAAACGCATAACGACGGCGTATTTGATGCCTATACCGAAGATATGAGAAAAGCAAGACATACCGGAGTAATCACAGGTCTTCCTGATGCTTACGGCAGAGGTCGTATCATAGGAGACTACAGAAGAGTTGCTTTATATGGTGTTGACAGACTCATCGAAGCAAAACAGGAAGAAAAGAAACAATTAGAAATGGAATATATGGAAAGCCCAATCATTCGTCTTCGTGAAGAAATCTCCGAACAAATAAGGGCATTACAGGATTTAAAAGAAATGGCTAAAGGTTATGGCTTTGATATCAGCAAGCCGGCATCCAATGCTAGAGAAGCTATCCAATGGACATACTTTGCATATTTAGGTGCTGTTAAGGAACAAGACGGTGCTGCCATGTCTTTAGGCCGTGTATCTACTTTCTTTGATATATACATTGAAAAAGACTTAAAAGAAGGCATCTTAACTGAAGAAGAAGCACAGGAATTAATGGATCATTTTGTTATGAAATTAAGAATGGTTCGATTCCTTAGAACACCATCTTACAATGAATTATTCTCAGGAGATCCTACCTGGGTAACAGAATCCATCGGTGGTATGGGTGAAGACGGAAGAACCTTAGTAACCAAATCCAGCTTCCGTATTCTTCATACTTTAAATAATTTAGGTCCTGCACCAGAACCAAACTTAACCGTTCTATGGTCTGAAAGAATGCCTGAAAACTTTAAGAAGTTCTGTGCTAAGGTATCAATAGACACCAGCTCCATCCAATATGAAAATGACGACTTAATGAGAAGATGGTATGGAGACGACTACGGAATTGCTTGCTGTGTATCTGCTATGAGAATCGGTAAACAAATGCAGTTCTTCGGAGCAAGAGCGAACCTTGCAAAAGCACTTTTATATGCAATCAATGGCGGTAAAGATGAAAAGAGCGGAGAACAAATTGCTCCTCAATTTGCACCAATTACTTCTGATTATCTTGATTATGATGAGGTAATGGAAAGATTCGATCAAATTATGGATTGGTTATCTCAGCTTTACATCAATACCCTCAATATTATCCACTATATGCACGATAAATACGCCTATGAAAAACTTCAAATGGCCCTTCATGATAAAGACATCCTTCGTACTTCTGCCTGCGGTATTGCCGGTTTATCTGTTGTAGCAGACTCCTTATCTGCTATTAAACACAGCAAAGTAAGAGTAATCCGAAATGAAGAAGGCTTAGCAGTGGACTACGAAGTAGAAGGCGATTACCCTGCATTCGGAAATAATGATGACAGAGTGGACTCTATTGCAGTTGAAATCGTTGAAAAGTTCATGAATAAATTAAGAAGACATAAAACTTACCGTGATTCTGTTCCAACATTATCTATCTTGACAATTACTTCTAATGTGGTATATGGTAAGAAAACAGGAAATACGCCTGACGGAAGAAAAGCCGGAGAACCTTTTGCACCAGGGGCTAATCCAATGCACGGAAGAGATAAAAAAGGTGCTATTGCTTCTATGGCATCTGTTACAAAACTTCCTTATCAACATGCTGAAGACGGCATCTCTTACACCTTCTCTATCGTACCTAAAGCTTTAGGAAAATCTGAAGATGAAAGAGTGGCAAACTTAGTAGGTATGCTAGATGGATATTTCCATGATGAAGGACATCACATCAATGTGAATGTATTCGATAAAGAAACTTTACTCGATGCAATGGATCATCCTGAAAAATACCCTCAATTAACCATCCGTGTTTCTGGATATGCCGTTAACTTTATTAAGCTTACGAGAGAACAACAATTAGACGTTATTCATAGAACTTTCCATGATAGATTCTAAGAAATAAGTTATAATAAGAGAAAAAACTTTAGTTTCTTCTCTAACATTCTAATTGAAAGGAGCCTTATTATGAGTATAACTGGAAGAATTCATTCGATTGAAACTTGCGGCACCGTAGATGGTCCCGGCATTCGATTTGTGGTGTTTACTCAAGGCTGTCCTCTTAGATGTCAGTACTGTCACAACCCTGATACCTGGAATATTGCACACGGAGAAGAAACTACTGTTGAAGAGCTCATAAAAGAAATAGAAAAATACAAATCTTATATGAAATTCTCTGGCGGAGGTGTTACTTTAACCGGTGGCGAACCTCTTATGCAGCCTAAGTTTGCAAAAGAGTTGTTTCGGCAATGCAAGGAAAGAGGCATTCACACAGCCCTTGATACTTCCGGATACATCCCCTTAGAACACGCTAAAGAAGTCCTGGAATATACAGATTTAGTCCTGTTAGATATTAAATCTTATGACCCTAATATATACAAAGATTTAACGGGCGTTTCCAATGAACCTACATTGCAAATGGCAAAATATCTCTCAGACATCAATAAGCCGATGTGGGTACGCTATGTCCTGGTTCCTAATTTAACAGATGGCCCAGAAAATATAGAAGGCTTAGCCTCCTTCTTATCCACCCTTAATAACATTGAAAAAATAGAACTCCTCCCTTTTCATAAAATGGGCGAGTATAAATGGGAACAACTAGGGTACCCCTACCGTTTAAAAGACACTCCGACACCTTCAGAAGAAGCCATTATAAGCGCAAAAGAAATATTTAAAAAATATGGTTTAAAAATATAAAGCCGCAGATTTCTGCGGCTTTTAGCTTTTACATATCCATCGGATAATTATTAAATCCTTCAATAGGATCTGCATCTCTTAAAGTAAATAGGAAAATAGGTCCCATAAATATAAATATGATACTAAGTATTAACATTCCACCAGCTTTTTCCCCTCTGTATTTCTTAAAAAGATAATAAAATGCCGCAAAGGTCAATACTGCATAAGCTAAAGAAAGCAGTGTACCGATCACCGGTATTCCTCCTAAAACAAGAACTGCGGCACTTCCCGCCGGAAGAATAATTTCCATCTTGTCGATTTCTTGATTAAACAAGTTAATCTTTCCAACAAGTTTTCCCATAATGTACATGTCTGCTACAGGAACCCAAGCAAGCCAAGGATTTTCAATGCCTGCCTTCTGTGCCATTCCATAGAGTCCAATGGATTTTAAAACATAAAGTACGATAAGAACAACAAATAATAAAAAGATAAAAAAGAGACCTGCACCTAAAATTAATTCCCATCGACCCATTACGCTACCTCCTTAATATAGTAATAATAATCTTTTTTATTATATATCAAAACAGGCTGTAAAATCAATATTTTTAAAATTTTATTAATATTTTATTTTTACAGAAACAAAACTTTAAGTATCTAAGTATAAAGCCGCAGAAATCTGCGGCTTTGGCTTTTAAATACCGTTACATATTTGGTTGATAATCATCGGAGCCCTCAGTAAACCCATCATTAGATCTCTCATTAGAGCCATAATAAAATCCCCCAATAGGTTCTGCATTTCTTAAGGTAAACAGGAAAATAGGCGCCATAACCGGAATGATAATGCTTAAGATTAACATTCCAACAGCTTTGTCTCCTTTATATTTCTTATACAGATAATAAAGCACTACAAAATTTAATACCGCAAAAGCTGTCGTAATAAGACCGCCTAAAAATGATTTTCTAGCTAACGCAAAAGTTATTATATTCACGATGGGAAGAATAATTTCCAAGTTATTGATTTCATTATTAAATAAATTAATTTTTCCAACAAGTTTTCCTGTAATGTACTGATCTCCCACAGGAATCCATGCAAGCCATGCATTTTGTATACCTACCTTTTTAGCCATCCCAAATAACCCGATAGACTTTAGAATATAAAATATAAGACCAATAACAAGAATAATAAATATGACGCCTGCTGCAATACCTAACCCTAAAAGTAATTCTAACTCGTTCATTTTCTTACCTCCTAAATATGTATTAATATCAATCTCATTCATTATATATTAAAATAACCCATAAAATCAATATTTTTCTAATTTTTTCAGTGCTTTATATAAGGAGAAATCTTTAATTATCTTGTTTTTTATGCTAATATAAGAAAGCATTATTCCTAGCTCAAAATACAATTAAAGAGGGATGCAAAATGAAAATACGCCTTGCTTCGCCGCTCACGCGAGACAGCATTGTAGATGGTCCAGGCCTTAGAACAGTCCTTTGGACCCAAGGGTGCATACATCATTGTAAGGGATGCCATAACCCAAACACCCACCCTTTAGACGGTGGGTTTGAAACATCTACAGAAGAAATCATCGAAACCTTAAAAACAATAAAACTCCAAAAAGGAATCACTTTCTCCGGTGGAGATCCTTTCATGCAGCCAGAAGCCTGTACAGAAATAGCCAGGTTCTGCCATACCCTCCCGTGGGACGTATGGGTTTATACAGGCTATACATATGAAAACATATTAAAAGAAAATAATCCTTTGTGGAATGAATTTTTAAATGAAATTGATGTACTGGTGGATGGACCCTTTATCCTGGAAAAAAGAGATTTAACTTTATCCTTCAGGGGATCTTCCAATCAAAGAATCATTGATGTCAACCTGTCTAAAAAGAATAATAAAATAGTATTTTGGGAACAATAAGAAATTAACATTTTACTTGTAAAATTTAAGCAATTAGTATACAATATGCTTGTATCCAATATTCTGAGGAGGTGTAGTCATGGCTTATGTAATAAATGATGATTGTATCAGCTGCGGCGCTTGTGAACCAGAATGCCCTGTTTCCTGTATTTCTGAAGGAGATGGAAAATACGAAATCAATGCAGATGAATGTATTGAATGTGGTGCTTGTGCAGACGCTTGTCCTGTAGATGCTCCAAATCCAGCTTAATAAGCCAGCAAAAATCGCCCCGAAGGGCGATTTTTATCTTCCAAAAATTTGTTTATACCAAGGAATTTTTCTGTTGATGGCAGCTGCCGTTTCTTTTCTCATACTCTGAACTTCTCTTAAGACTTCATCCAATCTTTTGTACCGTTCTTTATCTCTTTGTTCATATTCTTTTTCTAACAATTTAATCTGGGCAGACATTTCTTCCCTTAAGTCCTGCTTTAACTCTTCCTTTAACTCTTTCTTTATAATATGATTATGTTCAATTAAAGCTTCTTTAAATAAATTCTTCATCATCAATTGAAACTGTTTTACCTTTTCATCCCCTGGATTGGTTATATCTATTTCATTTTCATGGCTAAGTTTAAGGGCATACTCTTCATTTTCATCCTGATTAGAAATCGCAGCTTTAATTGCTTTAAGCTGAAGTCCCTGTTCCTTAAAGTGCTTAATGCTTTCGAAGATTCTAATCTCCTCATCGGTATAATATCTATGCCCCATTTCATTTCTTGGAATCTCTAAATTCAGTTCTTCTTCCCAATACCGAAGTACATGTGTTTCTAAATTTAGCATCTCGGACGCTTCCGAAATACTATACCTTTTTTCCTCCATAGTTTCACCCCATCATCAAAAATTTCCAGTTATATTCATAGTATACCATAAATTTACATATAATCAATAAAAAAATAGTAGAAATTTACTTTAAGAGCTAGTATAATATTTATGTAAAATTAAGAATACTTAGACAAGATAAACAAAGGGAGATTAAGGTGGCTATGTTCGATAATTTAAGCAAGAAAATAGGGGCTGCGGCACAGAGTGCTGCAAAAAAATCTGGAGAAGTGGTTGAAATAACAAAGTTAAACCTTAACATCAACGCAGAAGAAGAAAGCATCAAAAAACTTTATATCGAGCTGGGGAAATATTGCTTTGATAAGTATAATAGCAACACCGAAGGCGACGAAACAATACTTGAATTATGTACCAAAATAAAGACCCATAAAGAAAACATTGACACCCTTAATCAAAAAATTAGTGAGATAAAGAGTACTGAAAAATAATAAAAGCATTACAGGATTTTAAAAAACCTTCTGGATTAATGCTAAAGTAAAACATTAATCCAGAAGGTTTTATCTATTATATACTTTTTGGAAGGGATTAAAGGCTCTCTACAACTACATTAGTATTTCATATAGAAATTCGTATTAGCCTTCGATTTGTTTCAGAAGTTCTTCAACATCAGCGATGAAATCGTAAGCTGCATCAATGACAGTCTTAAGACCATTCATAACCTCAGGGGTAAGTATTTCTGGATCAGCAAAATATTGGTCTGCTGCAGTAATCTCTTCAGAAATCTTATTCATAACATCAACAAGCTCTTCGTGGCTTAAAAGTTCAGGGCTTGCATTTACCTTATCAACAATCTCATTATACGCATCTACCATGTCTGAGAATTCTTGAGCAAGGGCTTGTTGCTCTGCTGTATATTGCGGTTCTGTATTTTGTGAGAAAGTTGATGAAGATTCACCGCCACAGGCTGCCAGGCTTATCGACATAACAAATACCATCATAAGTACTAATAATTTTTTCATTTAAATTCCTCCTTTTTCTATTGGTAGTATATAAAAATGTATCAAAATTTCTTTTTAAAAAACTATTTTTTGCATGAAGCATGTTTTTTTTGACATAAAACATAATTTTTCACAAAATATAGTGCGGATATTGAACTATTATGGTAAAATACAAAAAAGAAATGGAGGAATCCTGATGATACAGATTGCGATCTGCGATGACAATATTGATGAACTCTCCAATATTGTACAACTCATCAATTTATATAGAATATCTAAAAATTTTAGCTGCGAATATGCCGGGATTAATGGGCATTGATGCGGCAAAGGAAATCCGCGGTTTTGACAAAACCGCACCGATTTTATTCTTTACCTCATCCACTGAGTTTGCTTTAGAAAGCTATTCGGTGAAAGCCATCAACTATGTCCTAAAGCCTATCACAAAAGAAAAATTCTTCTTTACCTTGGACGAAGTTTTAGAACATATAAAAGTGGAGAATAATGAAGCTGCGATTGTTGTAAAAAGCAGTGAAGGCATTCAAAGAATCCTGATCTCCAACTTGGTTTTTGCCGAGATTATCGGCAGAAATGTCTTGTATCATTTACGCTCCGGTAAAGTAATCCAATGTACAGAACCTTTTTCTTCCGTCTGTGATCAACTTATGAAGTATGGATGCTTTATCAAACCCCACCGCTCCTATATTGTGAATATGCAATTTATAGACACCATCGAAAATCAACTTATGACTTTACAGACCCTTGATACAATTCCTGTTGCTCAGGGAAAAGCAAAGGACACTAAACAGCAATATCTAAATTATCAAATGGAGGAACAGTAACCGAATGATAGAACTAATCATTGAATTCTCTCGCTACTTTGTTGCCCTGCTATTCGGTACGGGTGTTGCAGTCAGCTTCGCCGGAATGGTACTTAACAGGAAAAATCATCTGGTTTTTGGGGGCTTTGTCGTTTTTGTGTTTACGCTCCAGCTTCTCTCCCTATGGACATGGGGTATGGATATAACGTTTAAATTATATCCACTGATTACCCATTTGACGACAGTTATTTTTATCGCCTTTTACTTAAAACGTCCGTGGCTAATTGCACTCACCAGTGTGTGTCTTTCCTTTCTGTGCTACCAGTTTCCCCGATATATCGGTACTGTTTTAGGGGCCGCTTTTGACAATGTGACTATGAACCATGTCGGTTATATTGTCACTGCATTTCTGATGTATTATTTTCTAAAAAAATATGCTATGAAGTCTGTGCGGCACCTCATGGAGCGATCTGTTGAATCCTGCCTTCTGCTTGGAGCTATGCCGGTTTTTTATTATGTCTTTGAACATACCTCAACAGTTTACACCAATTTTATGTACCGCGGATCACGAATGGCAGTGCAGTTTATGCCCTTTGCGACATCCGCATTCTATATTATATTTGTCCTCTTTTACTATGCCGAAACGCAAAAACAAGTAAGGATTCAAAGAGAACGGGATATGTTGGCTACACAGTTTAAGCAGGCGCAAACGGAGTTTGCTTCTCTTAAGCAGCTTCAGCAGACTGCTGCAGCCTATCGACACGATATGCGCCACCACTTCTCCCTTTTACGGAGGTTAGCTTCAGAGGGTCGTTTAGAAGAGATTATTGAATATCTAAAAACTGCCCAGTCCGACATAGATGCCATCACACCTATGCGCTTTTGCGAAAATGAAACCATCAATCTGATTTTGTCCTCTTTTGCTTTCAAAGCCAAGCAATCAGAAATCCTCTTAAGCGTAGATGCAAGGCTGCCAGACTCCCTTCCCTTCAGTGATACGGAGCTTTGCTCGTTACTCTCAAATGCTTTGGAAAACGCCATACATGCCTGCGAAAAGATAAAAGAAAGCAGCAGGCGCTCTATTAAGCTGCGTATGTATTCTAAAAATAATAAGCTATGCATTGACATTAGAAACAGCTATCAAACCGAACCAATATTGCATGAGGGTATCCCTGTATCCAAAGAAGAAGGCCATGGCTTTGGTACAAAAAGTATGGTGCATATCGTAGAAAAGCATGGAGGGGTATTTCGATTTGCAGCCGAGGATGGTTGGTTTATCTTTCAAGCAACTATATAGTTTTTTAGAATTAAAGAAAATCCAGTTCCTCCTCCCTAAAAGGGAAGAAGAACTGGATTTTAAACTTATCATATAGAATCTGCTTTTTGCATATTTGCAAATTTTGTATACTGTCCTAACCAAACCAAATCTACAGTCCCAGTCGGACCGTTTCTTTGCTTTGCTATAATCACTTCTGCCTGATTTTTCTTTTCTGTATCCGGATGGTAATATTCATCCCTATATAAAAACATTACCACATCGGCATCCTGTTCTATAGCACCGGATTCCCTTAAATCTGAAAGCATCGGTCTATGATCTGCCCTGGTTTCACAGGCACGGCTAAGCTGAGACAGGGCAATCACTGGGGCTTCCATTTCCCTTGCCAGCGCTTTTAAGGATCTTGAGATTTCAGAGATTTCCTGTTGCCTGGAATCGGACTTGCCGCTGCCGCTCATAAGCTGCAGATAGTCGATTAAAATGAGTCCAAGACCCTTTTCTAATTTAAGTCTCCTGCACTTTGCTCTCATTTCCATGACGGAAATACCCGGCGTATCATCAATATAAATAGGCGCTTCCGCAAGGGTCCCCATGGCTCTCGCAATTTTTACCCAATCCTCTTGATTCATAGCACCTGTTCTAAGTTTCTGCGCATCGATCATAGCCTCCGCACAAAGCATACGATTGACCAGCTGCTCCTTTGACATTTCAAGGCTAAAGACGGCAATCGGTACTTTCTCCCGTACCGCCGCATGTTGAGCAATATTAAGGGCAAAAGCTGTCTTACCCATGGAAGGTCTTGCAGCCACCAAAATTAAGTCTGAGGGCTGAAGTCCTGCCGTTTTATAGTCTAAATCTATAAAACCGGTAGAAAGCCCTGTTACTTTTCCTTGATTTCTATAGATTTGTTCTATCTTTTCAAATGCGGATAAAAGCACTTCCCGCATAGAAGAAAAATCTTCCGTATGCTTATTTTGTAAAATATGAAAAATACTTTGTTCTGCCTGATTTAAAATCGTATTTACATCTTCCTTAGCTTCATAACTAAGTCCCATGATATCTTGGCTGGCTTTAATCAATCTTCTTAAAATCGATTTGCTTTCAACGATTTTAGCATATTGTTTAATATGGGCTGATGTCGGAACACTGGAAGCTAATTCTGATAAATAGGCGATACCCCCGATTTGCTCTAACAATCCCTTTTCCTCAATACGGCTTTTAAGGGTTACTAAATCGACAGGGGCTCCTTGATTAAAGAGTTCGATACAAGCTTCAAAAATCATCTTGTGATCGGGCCTGTAAAAATCATCTCCTCTTAAAATCTCTGCCGCAGACGCAATAGCTTCCCTGTCAATGATCATGGAACCCAATACGGATTGTTCCGCTTCAATATTATGGGGGGGAATTCTTTGCAATCTCGATTCCTCCATAATTAGCCCCCTTTGATTTTTTATTCTTCAGTCACTTTAACCGTTAATTCTGCTGTTACTTGTGGATGGAGTTTAATAGGAACCATGTGATTACCTAAAGTTCTAATAGGTTCATCCAATTGAATCTTTTTCTTGTCTAGATTGAGATTATATTGTTTTTTAGCTGCAGCTGAAATTTCTTTGGCAGTTACGGAACCGAACAATCTTCCTCCTTCTCCTGCCTTAACGCTAACTTTTACAATTTTATCTTTTAATTCATCCTTTAATTGATTGGCTGCATTGAGTTCCTCTTGTTTTCTCTTATCTTCAGCTTTCTTTTTTAAGTTTAAATCATTTAAGGAAGCTTTTGTAGCTTCTATGCCTAATCCCTGAGGAATTAAATAATTTCTTGCATAACCATCGCTAACATTTATAATATCACCTTTTTTACCATGTTTTTTTACATCTTGAGTTAATATAACTTTCATCTTCTTTCGGCTCCTTCCTCTAAGTATTCATCTATAGCTTCTATTAATTTATCGTATGCCTCACTAATGGAAGTATCGCTAAACTGAGCGCCTGCCACGGTCTGATGACCTCCGCCGCCCAATTTTTCCATGATAAGCTGAACATTGATATCTCCTAAGGATCTTGCACTAATCATGATATCGTTTTGGATCGAGCACATAACAAAGGATGCTATAATGCCTGATATATTTAATAACTCATCGGCTGCCTGTGCTGCAATCACTGCTCCATTTTTGATATCAGAAGGGGCAATGGAAATCGCCATATTGTTTCTATAAATTTGTGCATCTTTAACAGCTGCTGCCCTCGCTTTATAAGATTCCATATCATTTTGAAAAAGCATACGAACCCTCGTACTGTCAGCACCATTTCTTCTTAAGAATGCAGCAGCCTCAAAGGTTCTAACCCCTGTTTTAAACACAAAATTCTTCGTATCAATGGTAATCCCTGCAAGAAGTATATCTGCTTCAATGGGCTTTAGCTTAACCTTATCTACAATGTACTGTAAGATTTCAGCAATCATTTCGCAAGTGGAAGAAATAAACGGTTCCAGATAAGTTAATACGGCATTTTCTATGAACTCGGCACTTCTTCTGTGATGATCGAATACTACAATGTTTTTGCTTAACTCTAAAAGCTCTGGGCACTCCGTATAACTCGGTCTATGAACGTCTACAACCACTACAAGAGTTCTTTCACCCGTATGGCCTATAGCTTCAATACTGTTTAAAAAGATTTTTTCTTCATATTCTTTGGATGCGATGATTCTCTCGTAGACTGTCTTAATTGCATTGGTCGGCTCATTTAATACAATATAAGCTTTTTTCCCTAGTAATTGGGCTGCCCGATAAACGCCTATAGCAGCACCAAAGCAGTCTACATCCGGATTTTTATGACCCATGATCAGAATTTCATCGGATTCTTCAATAATCTCACGAAATGCATAGGCTTTCATTCTTGCCTTTACGCGGGTACTTTTTTCAACTTCCTTGGTTTTTCCACCGTAAAATAAGTATTTATCCACATTTTTAATGACCGCTTGGTCCCCGCCTCTTCCTAAGGCTAAATCAATGGCTGCTTTTGCATATTCCATAGATTGGGGAAGTGTCTTTCCGTTAACGCCAAAACCAATGCTTAAGGTTACAGGAAGCTCATTGCCTATGTGAATTTGTCTTATTTCATCTAAAATCTCAAATTTCTTCTGCCTGAATTCTTCTAAATGTTCATTGTTAAACAGCGCAAGGTACTGGTCTTTTTCCAACTTTTTAACGATACCTTCTCCCTGCTGCGCCCAGGAATTTAGCTTTCTATCAATCAATGCAATGAGTAGGGGTCTTCTGACATCCTCTACACTTTGCATAACCTCTTCATAATTATCAATAAAAATTAACCCTATGGATACTTTTTGTTTTAAATTTTCTTCCTTTAAAATAATATGGTTTGTGTTATCAATGAAATAAAGCCCGTACATATTTCGCTGCTTTTCATTGGCATTGGATAGGTATACCCGATCTATATACACTTTATAGTGTCTATTTTCTATAGTAATCGTTTTTATTATCTGCTCTTTTCCCTTTGGAAACTGATCGGCAGTAATATCTGAAAATAGATTGTGAACATTTTTATTCACGATATTCTTTTCTTTTATCACATCTTCTATTTTCGAATTATACCATTTAATCCATCCATGAGCGTCAACCATGATAAATGGAAAAGGAAAATAAGATAATAAGTCTTTTTGAATGGAATGAAGATCATAAACTTCACTTTGAATGCTTTCTTCGGATGGACTTCTTTTCTTGCCCCACAAAAGAGTAAAAACTGATGAGGCCGCACAAACCAGCATTGCAATAAATCCTATAACCGGCTCATAGAATAGAAAAATAACCCCAAAAACAAACAAAACAAATATATAGAAATGAGGCTGGAGAAAAACTCTATTCATAAATGTTTTTAAATCACTTTTATTCATGGCTTAGCCTCCACACATCTCTCTGCCTACTATAGAAATCTTTCTGTTTTTCTAAAATTAAATATGCCTTCAAAAAATCCAAGAACTACAAATAAGAAAGGGCTTACAATCATGCTTAAGAAGCTTAAGATTCCAATAAACGCCTTAAATCCTGCGCCGGCTTTAGCGTTTTTAATAACATGAATGGTAAAGAAAACGCCAACAATAAACATAAACAAGGAAAATATAATTAAAACATTATCCATTGCCATAATAAGCCGTGGATACAATCGGTCATCCATACTCCCTCTAAGAAGCCAGGTTAATCCTAAAAGACCTACAGTTAAAGGAGTAAAGCCAACATTCGTAATCTCTTTAATTTTCGGAGACTTCCAGTTTAAAGCTTTTAAAATAAGCTTTGCAACCAAGACTTGAACGATTGAAGAAAAAAATCCACCAATAAAAATTAAAGCTGGAAATAAGTACTGTATTAAAAAAAAGAATTGTTTGATTGCCAATCTATAGAGAGCATAGTTCTCTGCAAATGTTTTAGGAGCTTCTCCTAAAGAATATAACGAAGCTTTCCCTGTATCTTGAAGATTAATTAATATAGTCTCGTATTGCCTGGACATTTCTTTAAGGTACTGGTTTTCAACTAAGCTGGTAAAGGAATAGAACTCAGATATGATTCCTACTTTATATACAAAATTCCATATGATTAGAACGCCAATCCATCCGGATAAATAGGCGATAGACAGCATAATAATATTTTTAGGAAGATTTTTTTGGTTATGATAGTAAAGGCCGCACACAAAAGACGGCATGAAAAGAAGCAATAAGAGCAGGATAGATGCTCTTGGATCACTCACAAACACTAATACAGACATCACCGCTACGGGCATCAAAAAAGAGGAAGCCTCAAGCCCTTTTTTATATATATACAAGCTGTAAGGGATTCCAAAAAAACACACAAAAATATATAAAAAAGGAACCTTATATCCATGTATTCCAATACCCGTATAAAATAATCCCATAGCTAAAAGCCATAGAATATCTTTTATCGTCAATCTCATTTCATGACCTCCTATTTTTCTCGTAAGCTCCATCCAGATGTCTAAGTAAGGCTGTCAAATCCGCGAACCATTCTTGTTCATCGGTATTTTCTAATACTCCTACTTTTAATTTGTTTCGAATCTTCATATCCAATGTATTATATGGTATTCCTAATCTTTTTGCGAGCAGATAAGTAAGAATTATTATATTGGCTAATAAATCTCCTCTGTCTCCATGGGTTTGCTTTCCATAATCAAGCATTCCTGAAAACAGATTTGCTACATCAGAAAGAAGCTGTGCTTTTAACCTCTCAATAATTTTTAAAGAGCGTGTAATATCGAACTCTTTATCGTGAATCGCCATAATACCACCCCATTCTCCCATTGAAACCGTCCTTTTATTATATCATTCTTTTGTTTTGATGAAAAGTCTATTCAATAATCTCATAGGAGCCTAATAATTTATAAAATGACGTTTTTCTTTGTACCATCATCAATGCATTTTTCATGTCCTCTTCCAGAACATGTCCTTCCAGGTCAATAAAAAATACATATTCCCCTAGCTTTGTTTTAGAAGGCCTGGATATAATTTTAGTCATGTTGACATCCCATAGGGAAAAGATATTTAAGATTCTATATAGTTCACCAGGCTTGTTCTCTGTAGAAAATACAAGACTGGTTTTACATTTGTCACCCTTTTTGCCTTCTTCTTTTCCTAAGACTACAAATCTGGTTTCATTTTGTTTGGTATCCTGAATATCCGAGTCTAGAACAGAAAGTCCGTATTTTTTTGCTGCAAGCAAAGTACCTACAGCCGCCCTTGGGGACTTTTTGGATGCCACTTCCCGTACTGCTTCAGCAGTTGAACTGGTAAAAACCATCTCTGCTTTTGGCATGTGGGTATGTAAATAGTTTCTGCATTGAGCAATTGCTTGAGGATGGGACAAGACCTGTGTAATTTCATTGAATGCAAACTCTTTATATCCAAGAAGATAATGTCTAACAGGTATGACGATTTCTGCCTGAATATTTAAATTGACTTCAAAGGCAAGCATATCAACGGTAGTATTGACAGCCCCTTCGATAGAATTTTCTATAGGAACGACACCTTTTAAAATCTCCCCACGATCTATAGCCTGCAATAAGTCCTGAATCGTTGGAAAAGGAATTAATTCGTACTCATTTAAGTTATTAAAATATGAAAGAGCTGCCTGCTCTGAAAACGTTCCGCTTGGTCCTAAGTATCCTATAAGTAACATAACTTCCCCACTTTCTTTAGAAGTATAAACTCTTTTATTCTATCACATACATTTTTTTAATTCTATGGTATTTATGCTTAAACTGTGATATACTATTGATATATATTTCTAAATAAAGGAGGCACTGGAATGGACTTTAGGATTACCCATAAATTCAACGAAGCTGATAATCAATGGCATATTTCTATTGAAGGAGAAATTGACATCTATAATTCTGAACAATTAAAAGGAAAACTCTATGAACTCCTTGAGGAAAAGCAAGCGGATTTATATATCAACTGCAAGGATTTAGAGTACATCGACAGCACAGGATTAGGCTCATTAGTATCCGTACTGAAAAAAGTAAAACAGTTCAATGGAAATATCTATTTGTCTCAATTAAAATCCAATGTAGCAAAAATATTTAAAATCACTGATTTAAACAAAGTTTTTATGATAGAAGGTGCTGCCCATGAATAATCCTAAGAGTACATCTATGAATCAAGATATTATTGAGCTTGGACTTCCCTTAAATCCTGCCTATGTTTCCGCTGCAAGGCTAACTGCCTCTTCTATTGCAAACCGCATGGGATTTGACATTGAAGATATTGAAGATATTAAAGCTGCTGTATCAGAAGCTTGTACATATTTAATCAAGCAATACCAATTAGACAGAAATGCTCAAAGCACCTTCAAAATACAGTTTATGATAAAAGATGAAGGCTTGGAAATTCAATTAACCACCCGTAAATTTAATAAAGATTCAGACCATGAAGAAGATGGTTTAGGCATTCTAATGATCGAAGCATTAATGGATTACATCTCTATCTCTAATAAAGACGAAATAGATACTCATATCGTAATGATGAAAAAACTAAAAAACTCATAGATTTTTAAAAGTGGCGCTTTAGACCACTTTTTTATTTTTCTAGAAATTGTTTATTTAAAAAGGTATAATATTCCTTTATGTAGAATTAATATATATATAATACAACATGTCTCGTATAAAGTGTTGGCTATGGCAAGATTAAAATGGATGAAGGTGATTTTATGAAAGCTCAACTTTTCAAAAAGACCTTTCCAAGTGAACTCAAATTCATTAGAACGGTAATCAGTGAAATAATGGACTATTTACGCTGCTCCTTTCCTTCTCTGTCCTCAGAGGATTATTTTGACTGCAAATTAATCTATAATGAGCTTTTAATAAATGCTATAATCCACGGAAACGAAAATGACAAAAACAAAACGGTATCTGTTACTATCGAAGTGATTGATGAGGATAGTATCTACTCGACGATTACAGATGAGGGAAATGGATTTGACTACAATCATATGCTAAAAGAAATAGAAAATAAAGACCGGCTTTTCTTAGAAAACGGACGAGGCATCCAGCTGGTACAGTCTCTAACCAATGAATTACATTATGAACGTTCTAGAAAACAAATAAGCTTTTATAAAAGGATGAATCGAAATGGACAAAATTTTAGTTGTAGATGATATAGAGCAAAATGTCGAATTAATAAGCCGATATTTAATCAATGCAGGGTATAACGTTATCACAGCCAATAGCGGCTCCATGGCAATCAAAAAAGCCAAAATGCTTCAGCCCGATTTAATTATATTAGATATAATGATGCCCCATGTAAGTGGTTACGATGTTTGCAAAATTTTAAAAAGCAATGAAGACACAAAATATATTTCTATCTTGGTTGTAACTGCTCTCGATTCAAAAGATACGAAGGTAAGAGCTTTTGAAGTAGGTGCAGATGATTTTATTACCAAATCCTTCGATAAAATGACCCTACTTTCAAAAGTGAAGTCTCTTCTTCGCATCAAACATCTAAGCGATCAATTAAAGGAGCAATATGCAGAACTGCAAGAGAAAAACAATATTATGGATTATCAGCTTAAAATGGCAAAGCAAGTTCAGCAATCCTTAATACAAGAAGCCAACTTTTCGGTGAATGATGTGAAATTTACAAGTCGCTATATGCCTGCCCTGGATGTTGGAGGAGATGTATACGATATCATAAAATTAGATGAGGATTCTGTAGGGGTGTTTATCGCGGACGTTTCTGGACATGGTATTTCTGCTGCTCTTCTTACATCTATGGTAAAGATGTTGTTTAGAAATCTGGTGTCAACTTACCCTGAACCTAATAAACTTCTATCTCAAATGAATCACGAATTCATTAATGTTTTTGCCAATAAAATCACCGATGTCTATGCCTCTGCCTTTTATGCGAAGATTGATACCAAAAAGAGAATCATATATTACTCCAATGCGGGACAGGCTCTTCCCCTATTTGTTAGCTCTTGCAATCATACTGCCCAAGAGCTGGATATCAACGGACTTCCCATCGGACTTATGGAAAACTCCTCCTATGATTTAAAATCTACGGTATTTGAAAAAGGAGATTTGATTTTATTTTATACCGATGGATTATGTGATTCCCTTTACAAAGATAACCCGGAAGAATTTATCCAAAAATTAAAAGAGCTTCTTCTGGACTATAAAAATCAGCCTTCAGAAGAAATCATAGAGTCTATCTTAAATCAATTTTATAATTTGGACGATTCATCAAAATATGAAACCGATGATGTAAGTATTATTATTTGTAAAATATAAAAAAGTTGAAAGCATAAGCGCTTTCAACTTTTTTATATGTCCTGATTCTTTAAATATAATAAAATTTCCAATACTTTTCCTTCTTGATCCATGACCCTATAGGCATTGACAATCACTGGACGAGGATTATTTCCTTTATCCCTGATATTCCATTTCCATTCCCCATGACTGCCTCTTCGAATCATATCTTTAAGGCTTTTATCCACCATTTCCGGGTTATCGAAATAGTCCGGGAAATATTTTCCTTTCATTTCTTCCTTTGTAAATCCTAAAAGAGTGGATATTTGTTCATTACTTTGTATAATGATTCCTTCCTTATCGACTAATAAAAGGGCTCTAGTACTACTTTCCAAAAGTTTTTGGTTAAAGGTCTTTTCATGGATTAAGGCCTGCTCCATATTCTTCATTACAGTGATGTCTTTGGTAATATTGGTGAACCCAATAAGCTCATTGTTTTTATTATACATTGGAGTAATAATAACATCAGCAAAGAATTTCTCTCCGTTTTTCTTCGTCCTCCAGCCATATTCAACATATTCACCCTCTGTTTGGGCAATCTCTAATTCCCTGTCTACCTTACCGGATTTTACATCTTCTTCTGGATAAAGAATAGATATATGATTGCCTATGATTTCTTCCGCTTTATAGCCTTTTAATAATTCTGCACCTTTATTCCAGGTGGTTATAAATCCTTCCTCATCCATAGAAACGATGGCATAGTCTTTAATACTGTTAATAATATTGTTTAAGAAATCTGTTCTTTCTCTTACCTTTTCTTCCAATTCATCATTCATATTTTGAATCAGCTGATTTTGAAATTGCAGTTCTTTTGAAAGTCTCTCCGTTCTTTCATAGGTTGCTGCATTCGAAACAGACATACCAAGGTAGTAGCGAATAGATTTAATCACTTCTATTTGCTCTTCTTGATACTCGGTAATGCTGGCTAATACCAATAGCCCCACCAGTTCATGCTGCGTAGATATTGGAACAATCATCATGGATTTGGGCTTAACCTTTCCTAGAAAGGTTCGGGTACAATAGGTTGTATCCTCTGGAATATCGGTAATGATTTGAATTTCATTGCTTTGTGCCGCCTGCCCGATAAACCCTTCTCCAATGGAAATATCAAATTCCTTATATACATTCTTAGAAAATCCAAGAGACGCCTTAATCTCTAACTTATTGGTGACAGAACTAACGATATAAAATGCTCCCCAGTTACTTCTTGTTCCTTCAATGACTTTAGGAAGCAGGGCTTCCAGGAGCTTCTCCAGCTGAATATTCACTGCCAAGGCATTAATAATATTAAATATACTGGCTTTAATCCTATTTTGACGTTTTAAGTGAACACTTAAAGACTCCAGGGCATCGTATACCCGAACGAATGCTTTGGAAGGAGCAAACTTTACTACTTCTCCTTTTGAAATGCTTTCGATATTTCGGGTTAACTCCCCTAGCTGTCCATAAACATTCTTCTTATACTTCCACCAGGATATAAAAGAAAAAGCGAATATCAAAAAAATATCTCCTATAATCATGAGAATTGCTGTTCCATTAGAAACGCAAGTGTATACATAAAAAAGTATAATACCTAATAAAACACCTATAACTAATAACGCTGAATAGATTATGAATTCAACTTTCGGACTTTGTTTCATGACGACACTCTTCTTCCTTTTTTCATTCTCCCAAACATTTTTTAAGACCTACTAAAATAGGTATATCCGTTGATAGGCAAATGTACTGTTGACCTCTTTGCAGACAAAAGGACTGAATCTTCCCCTGAAATTCTTTTAGGGATTTTTTATACGCTTCGATTTGATCCTCTGTTAACTCTATCTCTTTAAACTTCCCGCTTTCCTTGTCTATAAGCCTAAAGTTTCCCCTGATACTTGGATTTATTTCTTCCGGGGATAAAATCTGCACCAGTACAACCTGCTGTTTCTTATATTGCAAAAGCTTCACTGCTTCTTCGTATCCGTCTTGTGAGAAAAAATCAGAAATAATAAAGGATATCCCCTTTGCCATAGGATAATGCTTTAGGCTCATGATAGACTGTGTTAAAGTGGTTTCATGATCAAGAGGGATTTCATCTAAGAATTTTACAATATCGAAAAATAGATTTTTCGATTTTATATTTTTCTTTTCTGCATTGATGGTTCTTCCACAAGCAAATAAATTGACCACATCCATGTTCCTTAATCCAATATATGAAATTGCAGCTGATAAGTGCTTTCCATAGAAAATTTTTCTTATCTCTCCATCATCCATGGACATGCTATTATCCAAAAATATATTTACATTTCCTTGTTTTTCTTCCATAAAAAGTTTTAAAAACAGTTTATCAAAGCGGCCATAGCTATTCCAGTCAATTCTTCTTAAATCATCTCCCAGGGAGTAGGGACGAAAATCAGAAAACTCTAAAGACATACCCTTAGCTCTTGATTTTCTTGCTCCACTATATCCATTAATGAGAACTGACTCCATCTTTATAGCAAATTGATCTAATTGAGATAAAAAATCTTTGGTTATGACTTCCATCAGTTTTGGCATAATTATTTTCCTTCCCCTAAGGCTGCTAAAATCAAGTCATCTCCTGTTATTTTATCTGCCAAGGCCTCAAAATTCAAGAAAATACGATGCCTTAAAGTAGGAAGGGCCGCAAGCTTAATATCATCAAAAGATACATTATATCTCCCCTCAAGCAGGGCATAAATTCTTGCAGCAATAATAATCGCCTGAGCGCCTCTTGGACTTGGACCGTATCGTATATATTTTTTTATTGTTTCAGCGGCATATTCCGATTCAGGGTGTAGTTTTAAAATAAGCTGCATGGCATAATCCAATACCGGCTTTGCAATAGGCACCTGCTTAGCTATTTCGCCCATTTGGAGTAAATCTTCTTTGCCGCATACGGTTCTTGGCTCAGAAGTATTGACTCCTGTTGTTAAGCCTACAATTTGGGCTAATTCTTTTTCGTTTGGAAATTGAACATCTAATTTAAACATAAACCTGTCCATCTGCGCTTCCGGCAGTGGATAAGTTCCTTCCATTTCTAAAGGATTTTGAGTCGCCATTACAAAGAATGGATTCGGAAGACTATATGTTTTATTTCCTACCGTAACGGTTTTTTCCTGCATTGCCTCCAGCATAGCACTTTGAGTCTTTGGGGTAGCACGATTAATTTCATCGGCTAATACAATATTTGAAAAAACAGGGCCTGTCTGAAATTGAAACTCACTGCTTCCATCCTGCTTTTTCATAATAATATTGGTCCCAATAACATCTGCCGGCATTAAATCTGGAGTAAATTGAATTCTTGAGAATTTAAGATCCAGTACTTTTCCTATGGTTTTAATCATTTGCGTTTTTCCTAAACCGGGAAGCCCTTCAAGGAGCACATTCCCTCCGCCAATGATTGCTATAAGGATATGCCGTATGATGTCTTTCTGACCTATAATGCTTTCTCCAATGGCATCTTCTATTTCTTTAAAACGCTGTGAAAAGCTTGATATTTGGCTTTCTGTAATATCCATTTTTAATCACCATTACCTAATAATTGTTTGATTTAATTGTATCTAACTAGAATCTATTCGTCAACAAGAAAGAATTCGCAAGCGAAACTCTCGCGCCGAGCGCGTTCGGCAAAGCCGACAAAATACAATACCCGCGAGTGTGCATCCTGCCTGTTGTTTTTAT
>JAAYPH010000239.1 GCA_012519955.1 Candidatus Epulonipiscium sp. | reverse complement strand
GGACCTTCAGAATTATATGACCACCCTTACAACCGTGACCCCCTGTACAATGTTGGTGATTTCAAAGGATAAATTTGAAAAATGGATGAGAAATGATATTAATACCGTATTGCTTGAAACCAAGTCCATGGGAAGCTATCTTTTAGAACAGGCAAGAAAAGAACGTATTTTTTTATTTTCCCAAGGAGTGGATAGAGTTATCCTTTTATTTATGCATTTGTACGAAAAGATGGCTGAAAATGGCAAATGTATTTTAAAATTCACACGACAGGATATTGCCGATCAATCCGGTTTAAGCATTAAAACCATTAATCGATCTATTAAAAAGATTGAAGAAGAAGGATATATATCCAGAGAAGGCAATAAAATTATTATTTTAGAATCCCAATATAAAATGATGCAAGATTATATCACCGATAAAGTTGAAGAATAATCAAGGCTTTTTATAAAAGGATATGCTGAATGAGATGTTTTCTATTTTCCTATAGCGGGGAGAGAGATAATATGCAAAGAATGGGTATAGCACAAAAACTGATTATAACCTTTATATTGCTCAGTGTCGTTCCTTTAAGTTTCATCTCCGGATTTACCTACCTGCAAGCAGAAAATACAGTAAAAAATAAAGTAGGTTTTTATTCAAAAAAGATGGTTGAACAAGTAGTCGTGAATGTGGATTCTAAAATCGAAGAACTAGAAAATATCTCCATGATGATTCTCTCCAACACTTCTTTGATGAATAGCGCACAAAGAAAGACATATGAAAATACGCTCCAAAGGATACAAGAAATTAATGCAATAGAATCAACTTTATTTTCTATGATGTCTTCTAATAACAATATAAAAGGAATTTACCTTTATAAAGCCAATGGAGAATCCTTTGGTTCAGGAGTGGATTTGACTCAGTCTACAGGCCTAAAAGAAGAGTTTTTTAAATTGGTAAAAGAAACAGGAGGAAAACCACTATGGGTTTGCGGCCTGGGAGGTTCCTATGATTATTTATACTTATTAAGACCTTTAGTAAGCTTAAATAACTTAAAAGAAGAAGGAATTTTAGCTATTTTTATCAGTATAGAAGAATTTAATTCTATATTTCAAAATGCAGATTTAGGGGATGGAGAGATTTTTTTATTAGATGAAAACAGAACAATCCTCTCTCACCTGGATCAAGAACAGCTAGGGGTTACGTTAAATGATGAATATTTAGATAAAGTATATACAGAGAAGCTTTCTGATAATTTTAACCACGGCAAGTATGTAGTAAGCTATGGCACTACAAAAAATGGCTGGAAGGTTACTACAAAAGAGCCGATTTCATCCCTGATGCAAGAAATGGAAATTGTAAGAGGTTATATTATTGTAGTAGCCCTTATATGCATCATCATTGCTATACTCATTGGAACTTTTATGGCTCTTGGTATATCCAAACCATTAAAGAGCATTATGAATCTTATGAGTAAGGTAGAGGGCGGAGATTTAACCGTATTATCTTCCATAAAAGGTACAAATGAAATAGGAAAATTATCTTTAAGTTTTAATACAATGATAGAACATATCCGCAGCCTGATTATAGAAACAGCTCAAGTAGTCGCAAAAGTAGAGCAGGATACCAATGTCATCAGCAGTAATTCCAGTCAATCGGCGGCGGCGGCAGGACAGGTTGTTCATGCCATTACTGAATTGGCGGAGGGATCCACAGAACAGGCTAAGGAAGCAGAAAAAACCAATACATTAATGGAGGATTTAGCCCATGATATCAATCATGTTACGAAAAGAATAGAGGCGCTTATGGACGTGATTGAAAACACGGAAAACTCCAGGGATTATGCAGTCAGTACAATAGAACAGCTCAATGAGAAAACCAAGGATGCTGTAGAATCTTCCCACCTAATTACGGAGGAAATTAATGACTTAAACGATGAAACAAAAGAAATCATTCAAGTTGTCAAGGTGATTACAGATATCAGTGAGAAAACCAATCTCCTTTCTTTAAATGCAGCAATTGAGGCAGCTAAGGCGGGAGAGGCAGGAAAAGGTTTTGCAGTTGTAGCCGATGAAATCCGTAAATTGGCTTTGGGAACAAAAGAGGCTACCAATATGATTAGCCAAATCATATCCAGCATTCAGTCTAAAACCCAAAGAGCCGTATCGGTGGTTCAATCTTCCGACAAAATATTTGAAGAGCAAAAAAATATTGTTCTCCAAACCAATAATGCCTTCAATGACATGGCAGAATCCATGCAGAAAATCATTAAGATGATAGAAGACATCAATAAGAGGATACAAGATATAGAACAGCGTAAAGATAAATCAGTGGATGCGATTAGTCATATTGCATTGATTATCGAAGAATCTGCTGCATCCATCGAAGAAGTCACAGCAACCACTGAAGAACAAACCAGTTCTGCAGAGCAATTGGCATTATTAGCGAGTAATTTAACAGAAGTTATCGATCACCTTAAGAAGTCCCTATCGAGATTTAAAGTATAATTGTTAGTAGATTGTGGATAAATATAGAATCTAAATTATTTTTGTGAATAATTTTGGCTCTTTTATTATGT
>JAAYPH010000029.1 GCA_012519955.1 Candidatus Epulonipiscium sp. | reverse complement strand
TTATTTTTATAGGCTATAATAAAATAAAAAAGGAGTGGTACAATGACCTCCCCTATTAGTCAAATTACAACTGAAGAAAATGTTACTTTAATTACCTTAGATAATATCCCCTCCAATACATCAGACATTGCTCGTATATTTAGGGCTATTGGAGAATCCGGAGTTAATATTGATATGATTAGTCAAACATCTCCTTATAAAGGGAGTGTTAATATTTCTTTTTCCCTGCAAGATGAAGACGTATTCACTGTCCTTAAAACTCTAAAAGCTTTTAAAGCAGATTATGAGAATCTAAGAATCGATATTAATTCGAATAATGTAAAGATTTCTCTATTCGGAGAAGGCATGAGAACTACACCTGGAACTGCCGCAAAAACCATGGAGCTACTCGCTCAAAACGATATCGAGATACAACTTATTACCACTTCAGAAGTAGATATTTCCTATCTTATTTCTGCTTCTGATAAGGACAAAGCTATAAAATGTTTCAAAGAATATTTTAATATTTAAAAAGGGATGCCGTCGGCATCCCTTTATGCCTATTTCTTATTTTTGATTATCACTTTGATTATCACTTTGATTATCACTTTGATTGTCACCTTGATTATCATATATAATCATATATAATGCAACTGCCATGGCGATAAACACACCTAAGGCAACTACTGTATCCTTTTGTGCAATAAGGATTCCTATGATTCCAAAGCCGCCACTAATTCCATAGAGGGTAATCACTGCTTTCTTTTGACTATAACCCTTATCTACCAGACGGTGATGCAGATGTCCTCTGTCCGCTTCCATAATCGGTCTGCGGTTAATGATTCTTCTAAGGATCGCAAAGGTGGTGTCAAAGATAGGCAGTGCCAATACTAAAACGGCAATAATAATTGTAACCGCTGTATATCCCTTAATAAATCCTTGAACGGATGTAACGGCTAAAGTAAATCCTAAAAAGGTAGAGCCTGTATCTCCCATAAAGATCTTTGCAGGATTAAAGTTATGAGGTAAAAATCCTAAGCAGGATCCTGCCAAAGCCGCAGTTAACACTGCCGCCACCGGTCCAATGGGATTCGGAGATAGAATGGATAAAGTCATCAGACAAATTGCTGCTATTGAGGATACGCCTGCAGCCAGTCCATCCAGTCCATCAATCAGATTAACCGCATTTGTAACCCCTACAATCCAAAACAAAGTAATCGGCACACTAAGCTTTTCTAATAGTAAAGTATTGCTTTCTGCAAAAGGCCATGTAACAAATTCGATTCTGATATCAGAATAAATCACCACAAGGGCTGCAAGAATTTGCACACATAATTTAAGCTTTGCATTCAAATTATAAATATCATCGAAAAAGCCTAATAAAAATATAATTAATCCACCCATAAGGAGACCTGAAATTTGTTTCCATTGAAACGCCTCCACCAAAGGAGTAATGAAGAATACTGTGATAATAAATCCTAGAAATATAGCTATACCACCCATTCTGGGCATAGGCTCTTTATGCATTCCTCTTGCCTTAGGCTGATCTACTGCACCAACCATCAGAGCAATTTTTTTACTCAGTGGCGTTGTAAGAAGGCTAATTATAAAAGCTGAAATAAACGAAACAATGTATAGTAAAATAGTTTCCTGCACAGCTACGCTCTGAAACACCATTATCCTCTCCTTATGATTTATACACTCTTTATTTTTTCCCAAAATTTAATAATAAATCATGTATATTCTATATGTATATGCAAAGGTTGTCAAATTAAATTTTTGTTACAATTTATTACAATTAAAAAAACCGATACTTACTCAGCATCGGCTTATACATTTTATTACTCTTCAAAAGAAGTCATTTCTATTCCCGCTTCTTTTAAAAGCTCCAAAGACAATTCATCGGGATAAGCCCCTTTAAAAACAATTCTTTTTATTCCGGCATTGATCGCCATTTTAGCACACATCACACAAGGCTGATGGGTAACATATAAAGTACCTCCTGCTACAGATACGCCATGCATAGCAGCCTGAACAATAGCGTTTTGTTCCGCATGAAGTGCCCGGCAAAGTTCATGCCTTTGTCCTGAGGGAATTTGAAGCTTTTCTCTTAGACATCCTACCTCTGCACAGTGGGAACATCCTGTAGGTGCCCCGTTATACCCCGTTGATAGGATACGTTTATCTTTTACAATCAATGCTCCAACCTGTCTTCTAAGGCAAGTGGATCTGTCTTTCACTAAATCCACAATCCCCATAAAATATTCATCCCAACTAGGCCTCATAGTATCCCCCCAGCTTATTTTGTTCCAAACAGACGATCTCCTGCGTCTCCTAATCCCGGGACAATATATCCATGATCATTTAATTTTTCATCTAATGCTGCTACATAAATATCAACATCCGGATGATCCTTATTAAGTCTTTCAACCCCTTCAGGAGCTGCAATCAAACATAAAAATCTGATTCTTTGTACACCTTTGTCCTTAATGAATTGAATAGCAGCGGAAGCTGAGCCTCCTGTTGCCAACATAGGATCTAAAACATATATATCTCTCTCAGGAGCATCATAAGGTAATTTGCAGTAATATTCTACAGGCTCTAAGGTTTCCGGATCTCTGTACAATCCTATATGTCCTACTTTAGCTGCTGGAACTAAATTAAGCATTCCATCCACCATGCCAAGTCCTGCGCGAAGAATAGGAACAATACCTAATTTCTTACCAGCCAATGCTTTTGCCTTTGCTTTTGCTACAGGGGTTTCTACTTCAATTTCTTCTAATGGTAAATCTCTTGTTGCCTCATAACACATAAGCATGGCAATTTCTTCAACCAATTCTCTAAATTCCTTTGAACCTGTTTCTTTGCTTCGCAGCATAGATACTTTGTGTTGAATTAACGGATGATCCATTACATATATTTGTCCCATAATATCCTCCTCGTCTTAATTATCCTCTTCAATTTGTCCAATACGGCGAATATGTCTTTCATCATTGGAAAACTCTGTTCCTAAAAATGTTTCTACGATCTTAAGGGCAAGTCCAGGTCCGATTACTCTGGCGCCCATAGCGAGTATGTTAGCGTCATTGTGTTCTCTTGTAGCTTGTGCGGAAAAACAATCATGACAAAGGGCTGCCCGAATACCTTTTATTTTATTGGCTGCAATGGAGATACCTATTCCTGTTCCGCAAATCACAATGCCTTTGTCACAGGTTCCCTCTGCAACCAGCTTCGCTACGCTTTTCCCAAATTGGGCATAGTCGCAGGACTCGGTGGAGTAGCAGCCTACATCCTTATAGTCAATATTTTTGTCTTCTAAGTATTTAATAATTTCTTGTTTTAATTGGTAGCCGCCATGGTCACTTCCAATCGCTATCATTGGTGTCCCTCCGTTTTTTTCTTTTTTAATATATCACTTCTATAAAATCATAGCAAACCATATTTTTACATATTATGACTTATTTTTAGTACTAATTTTTGTATCAATTGCTGAAGGCTTTCTGCACAGCTTCTGTATTCCTCTATTCGTCCTCCATAGGGATCTTCTACATCTCCAGATTCTTCTACAAATTCTTTTAATGTAAATATTTTACCCTTATATTCCGGAAAGTTGATATGCAAATATTTCTTATGATTATCAGTCATCGTCAGTATAAGATCCGCATCTTCTATGTCCTTTGGTTCTATTTGTCTTGACTTATGCGCGTCTAAAGTAAGATCATAGTCTTTCATAGCCTGATGGGCATATTCGCTGGCACCGGATGAAAAAAATACTGAAATGCCTCTTGAAACAACTTCTATATTAAGAGAAGCCTTTTTTAATTCTCTTTTTGCCAAGGCTTCTGCCATTGGACTTCTGCAAGTGTTGCCAGTGCATACAAACATTATTTTTTTCATATTTGCTCACCTCTATACCCTAACGATATCATATCCCGCTGCCTTTTGAAGGCGATTCATAATGGCAAAACCTATTTCTTCATAGGGAAAAGCCTCTGCTAAAATTACATCCATCCCTACCTCATCAAATGCCCTTAAAGTATCAAATAAATTGGCGGCAATAGTTTCAGGTTGATTTCTGTCTCCAACAACGATGATGCAATCTCCCCTATACGAGTCCTTTGTTTGAGTTGTTGCCATAATCCCAACCTTTAAATGCTGGGCGTGCTTCTCTATTGTAAATTTGTTTATAGTATCAATCACCTTAGACAATTCTCCGTCTACAATGGTTACTTTGGCTTTTGGTGCATAATGCTTGTATTTCATGCCGGGGGATTTTGGAATAGATGTAAGGGCTTTTTGTGAAAGAATAGCTGGGTCCACCAATACTTCTCCAACAGCTTCTTCTAACATCTCTTTTGTTACTCCTCCGGGCCTTAAGATCATAGGAATATCTCCCGTAACATCCACAACGGTAGACTCTAAGCCCACTAATACAGGCCCCCCGTCTAAAATCATTTCGATTTTGCCGTTTAAATCTTCTATAACATGGGATGCTTTTGTAGGGCTTGGCTTTCCGGAAGTATTAGCAGAAGGCGCTGCAATGGGAACCTGGGCAGCCTCAATTAATGCCCTTGCTATTTTATTTTGCGGTAGTCTTATGGCAACAGTAGCAAGGCCTGCCGTAATAGAATATGGTATACTATCTGATTTAGGGAAAATAAGAGTGAGGGGTCCCGGCCAAAAGACATCCATTAAAATCTGCGCCTTTTCAGGGATATATTCTACCAATGGTGGCAGCTCTTCTTTAGAGGAAATATGTACAATAAGCGGATTATCAGAAGGTCTCCCTTTAGCCTGAAATATTTTTTTAACGGATGCTTCATCCAGTGCATTGGCTCCTAAACCATAGACGGTTTCTGTAGGAAATGCAACCAAGCCGCCGGCTTGTATTATTTGTGCCGCTTCTTTGATCGTGACGGCATCTGGATTTTCAGAGTTTAGTGCTTTTATGATGGTGTTCATAGTTTTTCCTTCCTTAATACGAATGCTTTTTCACGGTTTATTGTACCCTTATTATATAACAAAATGCAAATATATTTTCATGAAATAGGATAGAAGTATGACGATGAAACGATGGATTTTATTAAAAAAATGTTTTATTTTGACCAAATTCGTAACATTTTGATAAAAACACCATATATTATAGTAAGAACATATACCTTGAAAGGAGGTTATCATATGGCAAACGGAGCAGCAATTACTGGTGGAAATTTTGAACTGCTTCTTTCAAAATATATCGGTGAAACTGTTACAATCTTTACTGCTAGCGGTGGGCAATCCGGTTCCGGATTTACTGGTGTTATTTTAAGCGTAAACAATTGCTTTGTTCGTCTTTTAACTCGTATCGGTCCCCCTCCGGGATGTGCTTTAGGTAATTCTTGCACAGGCTTTAATCCATTCTATGGTTACGGTGGTGGATACGGATATGGATATGGCTACGGTCCTATCCAACCTGGTAGTGAAAGCGGTGCAGTTACTGCCGGTGGATGGAATGGATTCCCTGTTTATACAGTTGGTTCTGTTGCAGACATTCCAATCGATTCTATCGTATCCTTTGTTCACAATGCAGTATAATTTTGGCCTCACAAAAAGAGAAGCCCCAGGCTTCTCTTTTTTATTACATATCGCATGTATTAATCTCCATCCAAAAGATTACCAAGACCGCCCATCAAATCCAGCACACTGCCTTCTCCTTTTCTTCCTCCTGTTATTCTGGGTGCAGCGCTATAAATTCTATCTGCCAATCGACTAAATGGTATAGATTGAATCCAAACCGTTCCGGGTCCTTTAAGGGTTGCAAAGAATAATCCTTCTCCACCGAAGAAGGCTGTTTTAATACCTCCCACAAACTGAATATCATAATCTATATGTCTTGTCATGGCCACAAGACATCCAGTATCTATGCGCAGGGTTTCTCCAGGGCTTAATTGCTTTTCTACAATCGTTCCTCCCGCATGAATAAAGGCTAAGCCGTCTCCTTCTAATTTTTGCATAATGAATCCTTCTCCGCCAAAGAAGCCTGCCCCTAGTTTTCTTTTGAAATCAATACCTACAGAAACACCTTTTGCCGCACAGAGAAATGCATCTTTTTGACAAATGATTTTTCCTTCATAAGCGGATAAATCCACAGGGATGATCTTCCCGGGATAAGGAGCTGCAAAAGCAACCTTTTGCTTTCCCTGGCCTCCGTTAGTAAACATGGTCATGAATAAGCTTTCTCCAGTAACAAGTCTTTTTCCTGCTCCTAAAAGCTTGCCCATTAGTCCGCTCTGTTCCTGTCCTGAACCGTCTCCAAAAATAGTTTCCATTTGTATACCCTGTTCCATGTACATCATTGCCCCTGCTTCAGCAATGACGCTTTCCCTTGGATCCAGTTCAATTTCAACAAACTGCATATCATCCCCGTAAAGCTGAAAATCAATTTCATGAGCATTTTTAAACCCCTGCATGCTTTAACCTCCTTAATAATTAATATCCTATTTATGGTTATTCCTTATAAAAGTTTTATTTCCTTTTATTTTTTTCATAAATATAAAATAAAATTATAAAAGAGAAGCCTCGGGCTTCTCTTTATTGTAAAAATACTTCTTTATCTTTTATAGGTAAGGGTTTTTCCCTCTCTAATACCATAATTTCTACTTCCGGTGTTGTCGATGTAATGTAATTTTCTATGTCTTTTGTAATCAGTCTATGAATCTTGTTTCTCATTGTTTCGCCTAATACCAATTGATTAATCTCGTTTTCTTTAATAAACTCTACAATACGTTCCGGTACATGATCATCACAAACCACATGTACTTCTCCACCCAGTTCTGAAGCATAGTCGAATAACTCCTGAAGTAATTCTCCTGCATCACTTTGAGATAAAATGCTGCTGCCATGTTCCACATGAAGTATGTGCAATTCTCCCTCAACCTGTGAAGCTAATTCTGCACCTTTCTTAATGAGTCTTTTACTGTTCTGCTGAATTGTAATGCAGACTAGAATTTTCTGTGGCACTAAATCCCCTCCTTCTGGAGAATAATAGGTGTTTACACCTAAAATTATTATAGCATAGTATTGGTTAAAAAGCTATGCATACATTTTCTTATTTCTTTGGAGAAATGCCGCTCCAAAATTCGCTGTTCTCAAGGCCAAGGCGCCATATAGCTATTCCCTGCAGTCCTTTAGATTTCGCTAATTTCAGTTTAAATTGTGTACTTTGGGCATTTTCAAACCACACAATTCTGTCCTTGCCTTTTTCATCCTTATATCTATAGTATGGCACTTTAAAGGTATCGTTCCATAGGATTTTCCCCCCATATTGTTTTACATAATTGTTGACATCCGAGGCAGTTATTGCTTTTCCATCTTTTCCGTCCAAAGTCCAATCATATCCATACGCCGCGATCCCCATAAGTATTTTTTTCGGAGGAATTTCTTTTACTGCAAAATTGATTACATTCTCCACCCAGTCATAGGATGCCACAGGCCCCGGAGTACCTCCGGACCAATGTTCATCATAGGTCATAATGACCACTCTGTCTGCGTGTTGCCCAATCGCCTTATAATCATAAGCCCCTGTCCAGTTATCATTGATATAATCCGCCGTTTTAGCAGGAACCGTAGCGGAAACTATATAGCCTTTAGGGCCTAAGGCAGCCTTTAATTCTTTAATAAAGGATGTATATTCTGCCCTTGTATCCGCACCTATCCCTTCTATATCTACCTCTACACCATCATAGCCATACTTTTCAATTTCACTTAAAACACTTTGTACTAATTTATCTCGAAGAACCGGATTCTCCAAAACATTTTCAGCCAGATCCCGGTGAAAACTTCCTCCCTGTGCGTTGTGAATCAGCATAAGAGATTTAATGCCCTTTTGATCTGAGTAACTTAAGGTCTCTGTCTGGGGATAATCTACTGCAAGGGTGCCATCCTCTTTCATCCCATGGGTAAAAGTGGCAACCTCTGTAATTTTACCATTATAAGTTTTTAAAGAATTATGGGAACCTAGATGTCCTTCATAGTACTTTACGGTAAATCCAAGCACCGTATCAAATTGATAAGGGATCACTTCTATATCCTCCAGAGAAGGACCCGAACCATCGATAATTACAGAAGGGGGTACTACTCTTATAAGTTGTCCTACATAAATTGTATCCGAGCTTAAATTGTTCCATTGTTTCAGGTCAGATACCGTAACACCGAATTTCAAAGCAATTGCAGAAAGACTGTCTCCTTTTTTGACAACATAGTCCGAGACTTTAGGCAAATCACTGTTAATCAAAACAGTTTTTGAAGTATGGTCCCAATCTACAGGCATATTGAAAGCCTCGAAAACAAATCGAATGGGGACCATCAGGCGTCCGTTGATCACCTTTGGCGAGGTGTCCAGAAAGTAAAGTTTTCCATTAATATACGCCTGGGGCAAATTGGCTTGTAAATAAATCGTTTTATTATCTTTTGTAATGATTGCTATTTTATCTTTATTGTCCCAATCCACCACGGCTCCTAACGATTCTGAGACAATACGAATCGGAACGAGTACCCTTCCATTGTCTATAACAGGAGGAGCGTCTGATTCTACATATCGATTATTAATGCGAATTTGAATCGGTTTTGTCTGCTGAGAGGATACCTTTTGTGTTGTTGCTCCATAAGCAGTATCTGAAAATCCCGGCTGAAAAATGAGCTGAAAGGCAATAAGAGAACCGGTCATAAACTTAACCGATGAGATTTTTATATTTGGATATACTTTCCTGAGGTGGGCTTCTAACCCAAGCTTTTGATTCTCTGATTCAATATCTCCGAATTCCTTGGAGAATTCTGCATCCTCAGGCAAATAAATAATAAGATGATATTCGCCATTTTCATATACAAGCCTTTGATTATACTTCTCCCAGTTCATTTTCTCCCTTCTTTCCTTTATAAAAAGCCACCTACGATTTCGTAAAGTGGCTTTTAACTTTAGTTTTATTCTTATTATGGAAAGAAGAAAAAAACTTATTCATCTATAATATTTTTTCTAAGAATGCCTTAATTCTTGGATGATCAGGATTATTAAAGAGCTTTTCCGGCGGTGCATCTTCAATAATTTCTCCCTGATCCATAAATACAACTCTGTCCGATACCTCTTTGGCAAAGCCCATTTCATGGGTTACAACAAGCATCGTCATATGTTCACTGGCTAATTTTTTGATTACCCCTAAAACCTCTCCTACAAGTTCCGGATCTAAAGCTGAGGTCGGTTCATCAAAAAGCATAATATCTGGTTTCATGGCTAAGGCACGGGCTATGGCTACTCTTTGCTTTTGACCTCCTGAAATTTGGGAAGGATAAGCATCTTTTTTATCCAGAAGTCCCACCTTGCTAAGAAGCTCTTCTGCCTCTTTGATCGCTTGTTCCCTATCGACTTTATTAACTATGATAGGCGCTTCGATAACATTTTCTAAAACTGTCTTATGAGGGAAAAGGTGAAAATTTTGAAACACCATCCCCATTTTTCTAACTCCATCTTTTACATCTTTATGAGGAAGGGGTATACGTTTGCCTTCTTCGTCAAAAGCTTCAATAGGAATCCCTTCAATCTCTATCCTTCCTCCGTCACATTTCTCCAAGAGAATAAGGCAACGAAGCAGAGTGCTCTTTCCTGAGCCGGAAGGACCTATAATAGAGATGACTTCTCCTTTACCTACACTCAGGGACACGTTTTTTAGAACTTCTAAATTTCCGAATCGTTTGCTGATATTAGATGCCTGAATCATAATCATAGTAAAACTCCTACTCGTAAATGGAATACTTTTGCTCTAATTTATTAAATATCCATACAATCACAGAGGTTAAAAGCAAATAAATGGCTCCGGCTATAACAAAAGGTATGATAGTAAATTCTCTTGCCACGATTTGATTGGCATTTCGAAGTAAATCGTCCATACTGATTGCAGCCACCAGGGCCGTATCTTTAACCAGTGTAATGGCTTCGTTAGATGTAGCAGGAAGTACTCTTCTTATGGTTTGAGGGAGTATGATTCGGCGCATGGTTTGGGAATAGGTCATGCCTAAAACTTTTGCCGCTTCATACTGACCTTTATCAATGGATATAATGCCTCCCCTGAAGATCTCCGTAAAATATGCACCGTAGTTTAAAACAAAGGTAATGGACGCTGCTTCAAATTTATCAAAGGTTATCCCTAAGAAATGGGGAAGTCCAAAATAAATAAAGAACAATTGAAGAAGAAGAGGAGTTCCTCTAAAAATCCATGTATAAAATCCAATGACAGAAGAAAGGAGCTTGGATTTTGACACCTTTCCTAAAGCTCCTAAAACTCCCAGTGGAATAGATAATAATATTGTAATTCCATAAAGTTCTAATGTATTGATGCTTCCTTTAATTATATACCAAATCATTCCTAAAGTATCAGACACAATAAGCCTCCTATTTTACAACGATGTCTTCTCCAAACCACTTTTTAGAAATTTCTGCTGCTGTTCCGTCTTCTTTCATTTCCTTCATAATTCTGTTTACTTCATTTGCTAAACTTTGGTCACTTAATCTAAATCCTATACCATAGGACTCACGGCCGAAATCTTCTTCTAATACTCTAAATTTGTCAGGCTTTTTAGCGATATAGTATCTTCCTACGATTTCATCCATTACGGCTGCATCGAGACGACCTGCTTCCAGTTCCATAAGAACAGTTGTATTATCCGGATAGTCGCTTACTTCTTTAATGCTTGCTGCTGTGTCGGCATCGGCATTTAAAGCTGTCTCTGCACTGCTTCCTGTTTGAAGTCCAATAACTTTATCGGCTAAATCTGCTTTGGTCTGAATATCGGAATCGCTTCTTACAATAATAATTTGCTTATTATCAAGGTATACATCTGAGAATAGAATTTCTTTCTTTCTCTCTTCTGTAATAGAAAGTCCATTCCAGATTACATCGATGTTTTTCCCGTTTAATTCCATCATCTTCGCATTCCAGTCAATAGGTTTTAACTCAATTTCAACACCCATTCTTTTTGCAACTTCTTTTGCTAAATCGATGTCAAATCCTACAATTTCTCCGGCTTCATCGCGAAATCCCATTGGTGCAAAGGTATCATCTAATCCAACAACAAAAACGCCCTTTGATTTGATTTCTTCTAAAGAATTGTCTTCTGTAGAGCTGGTTGCTGCTTTATTGCCGCAGCCTGCAGAAAATAAAGATATAATCATAATGCTAAGTAATAAAAATACTATATTCTTTTTCATTTTATTTCCCCCTGTATCTTATCAACATTTTTCTTATGAGTATATTATACTTTAACTCACTAAAATTGTAAAGTAGTAAATCAAAAATAATTCCTATAGTTTTAAACTATAGGAATGATATAAGGGCATTGACTTATGGGATTTTCGAAAATCTCTACAGTAATATGATAGACATTTTTTATATTTTCTTTATTAATGACCTCCCGGGGACTTCCTTTGGCGATCACTTGTCCTTTGTCCAATAGTATAATCTCATCACTATAGATAGACGCCAAATTTAGGTCATGCAATATTGCAATAATAATCTTATCCTGTTTTAGGCTTTTAAATATGTTCAGAAATTCTATTTGATACTGTATGTCTAAATGGGAGGTAAGCTCGTCTAATAGAATGATATCCGCTTCCTGGCTTAAAGCTCTTGCAGCGATAACCCTTTGGGTTTCTCCGCCGCTTAAATTTGTAATCAATTGATCTTTTAAATCCCATGTATTTGTGGCTTTCATATACCTTTCCACGATCGCCTCATCTTCTGAATCAAAATCCTGAAAGCTTCGTTTGTACGGACTTCTTCCCATCATCACAATCTCAAAAACGGTGAAGTCGTAATCTATTAATATATTTTGAGGGATTACTGCCATCATCTTTGCTAAATTTTTATTCTTTATACTGCATATATCCTGATGATCTATAAATACACTGCCAAGGCTTGGGGTAATCATCTTTGATATATTTTTTATGAGGGTGGATTTCCCTGAACCATTTGGCCCTATGATGGAATAAAATTTGCCCTTATTAAAACTTAAGCTTATATCCTTTAGGACCTTTTTATCCCCATAGGAGAAATTAAGATTTTTAATGTCTATTTTTTGTCCCAAGGGTCTATCCACTCCTTCTTTTCATTTTGATTAACAGATATATAAAATAGGGAGCGCCGATCAATGCCGTCACCGCCCCTACGGGCAATTCTCCCGGTGCTGCTATGGTTCTGCCGATGGTATCGGACAGCAGTAAAAAAATCGCTCCGCCCAATGCCGAAAAGGGAATCAGGACTTTATTATTTGGTCCAACAATGATTCTTGCCATGTGGGGTACTATAAAACCTACAAAACCGATAAGTCCCGAAAAAGAAACACTAACGGCTATCATCATGGAGGAAATGATAATAGTGCCCTTTTTTAGTTTTTCTGTTTCAACTCCTAAGGTTTTAGCAGTTTCCTCTCCTGTCAGCATTAAATTAAACTCCTTATAGAAAAAGGAAATAATCATTGTACCAATCAGTACAACCGGAGCTGCTATATAAATATTTTCCCAGCTTGAAGCATTAAAGCTGCCCAACATCCAAAAGATGATTCTGCTGGCTTGCTCCTGGTTAAAAACCATAATGATGGATATCAAAGAAGAGGTCAAAAATCCAATTGAACTTCCCACCAGCAGCAAATATATAGTAGATGCTTTTCCTCTTACCTGAACGATCATATATACCATAATGGTCGTGGCTGCAGCCCCTATAAAGGCAAATAAAGTGGCAGGCAAATGGATCACGATGGCTAATGCCGCTCCTAAGGCTGCTCCTCCCGATACCCCAAGGACATAGGGGTCTGCCATAGGATTTTTAAATAAGGACTGAAAAGCAGTGCCCACTACGGCCAGTCCCATTCCAACAATACTTGCCATAATAATTCTAGGCATCCGCACCATAAAGATAATCAAAAAATTCTTATTGGAGGGTGCTGTATGGATATACCTGCCAATAAAAGGTATGCCTTTTAGGATTTCCATGAATACCTCATGGGGCTTTATGTTGGCGGCTCCCATGGAGATCGCTCCGATTACCAGTATAAAATATACCACCATCAGTATAAAGAACAGTGTTTTTCTCTTTCTTAAGATATACCTACCCATCATCTCACCTATTCAAATAAATCCGGATGCATCGCCTTTGCCAAGGTTTCGATCCCCTCCGCAAGCCTTGGCCCCTGCCTGCTGATAAGATTATCATCTATTTCAATGACCTTGTCATTTTTAACCGCCGATAATTCCTTATAACCAGCAGTTTCTACAAATTGCTCCTTCAGCCCAAAATATTTTGATATAAAGATGATCTCCGGATCATTTTCTATGATTTTCTCAAGACTATACTGCCATCCCGTGGCATCTTTTGCAATATTGTCTCCACCGGCTATTTCCAGCATCTGGCCGATAAATGTATCTCCTGTGGCAGTGAAATCTCCATTTTTACCAAAATCGGCAGCATAATATACCTTAGGTTTTTTGGCATCTTTAACTTTTTCCTCGATCTCTGCAATCTTAGATTGCATTTCAGTAATCAGATTATTGGCTTTCTCTTCTGCATTAAGAATCTCTCCCAATGCAGCAATTGACTCATAAGCCCCCTCTAAATCAGCGGAATCATATAAGGTAACAACCTCTATACCTAAATCCTCCAGCTTTTTATGGGTTTCTTCTTTAAAGTTTGCCGTTGCAATAACGATATCTGCATCCAGTTCAACGATTTTTTCTACACTGGGATCAATTAAAGAACCTATACTTGGAACCTGTTTGGCTTCTTCCGGATAATCGCAGTAATCGGTTCTTCCAACCAAAACATCCTCTTTTCCTAAAGCATAAATAAGTTCAGTAATACTGGGGGCTACAGAAACGATTTTCTTTTGTTCTTCAGTTTTTTGCGGATTAGTGCTGCCGCTGCATCCAGCAATAATTCCTAAAATAACGATCATCATAAAGATTTTCAGTGACTCTTTTATTATTTTTTTCATATTCATTACCCTTTCCTTTCTATGTATTAATTCATGCATTCTGTCCAGAGGGCTTTTAATTGCGGCTCTATAATTTTTGGTGTTGGTGATTAAAACCAGCACCATTTTATTTACAAAAAAAGATGAGACAACTGACAAACTCTGGTAAAATATAATCGACCAAAACCATATTTTAAAGGAGTGTTGTC
>JAAYPH010000238.1 GCA_012519955.1 Candidatus Epulonipiscium sp. | reverse complement strand
TTACCCTTGATTAAGGTAACCAATTAATAAATTAAAACAATAGGAGGAATCAAATAATATGGGTTACGCTATACTTGCTTTTGGATTAATTTTTTTATTTGTAGTAATTTTTGCTTTTTCAAGTATTCGAATCATACGACAATCCAATGTTGGAATTGTTGAACGTTTAGGAACCTTTCATAAAAAGGCTGAAACAGGTATTAACTTTTTAGTGCCTTTCATTGACTCCATGAGAGCCATTATCGATTTAAGAGAAAAGGTAATAGACTTTCCACCGCAACCGGTTATTACTAAAGATAATGTTACCATGCAAATCGATACAGTGGTATATTATAAGGTCACCGATCCAATATTTTATACCTATGAAATTGCAAATCCTATTTCTGCAATAGAATACCTTACAGCAACAACCCTTAGAAACATCATTGGAGAATTGGATTTAGATGAAACCCTTACCTCCAGGGATATAATCAATTCAAAACTACGCTCTATTCTTGATGAAGCCACAGATAAATGGGGAATTAAAGTAAATCGAGTAGAACTTAAAAACATTAATCCTCCAAAAGACATTCAAGATGCAATGGAAAAGCAAATGCGTGCAGAGCGTCAAAGAAGAGAAGCTATTTTAAGAGCGGAAGGCCAAAAAAGTGCAGCAATTCTAGAAGCGGAAGGAAGCAAAGAAGCCGCTATTCTTAAAGCTGAAGCAGAAAAAGAAGCGAATATTAGACGGGCGGAAGGAGAAAGACAATCTCAAATTCTTCGGGCTCAAGGGGAAGCTGAAGCATTCCTTGCTGTTCAGGCAGCGAAAGCTGAAGGTCTTAAAAAACTCTATATGGCAATCAAAGAAAGTGAACCTAATGAAGCTGTTCTTGCAATCCGCTCAATGGAAGCTTTAGAAAAAATCGCCGACGGACAATCCAGTAAACTTGTACTACCTTCGGAAGCTGTTAGTTTATTAGGCTCAATAAAAGGTATTAAAGAAATCCTTAGTGACACAAATATTAGTGAGTCTAATACAAATTAATTAAAATTTTAAGGAAAGTTTTAATGAACCTCCTAAAAATCATAGTCTTTTTAGGAGGTTTTATCATTAATCAAAAATTTATTCCAGGATAATGGATTGATGAACCGTTTGATTGGGCAGTACCTTTATGTTAGGAATCCGCTTTAACACTTTGTCTTTGCTAGATAACTCAATCATATAGAAACCAGGGGGCAATTCTTCCATAACAAAATCCATGTTTTTATCTAAAACCTTTTGATAGATAGGATATTTTCTATGGTTGGCGAAATAAAGGGCAATTTGTATGGAATATGGGCGCTCTTCACTAGTGTCCTTATGGACATATCCAGTAATTTTACCTGTATAGTTTTCAATTTGATTGTTTACTGTTACAGATACAAATTGTGCCGGCTTTACATCTACATTTTGATTCTGATCCATATCCTGCAGATTTTCTTGAGTATTGGTTTGATCTCGGGGTACTATTTCAATTGGAATCTTTTTCTTGTCTTGAGCTCTATGTTCTCTATGAATCTTCATATCATCCCCCCTTACAAATATAAAAAATAGTGGGAAAATCCCCCACTATTTTCTTTTGTACTACTCTTTCTCAAATTCAATACTGCTGAAGAAAGCATTGATTTTATTTAATGCTACACTAATGTCACGAAGAGCAGCAGCTATAGATTCTGAATATGCAATGGCTTCTGCATCAGCATAGGCTTTTTGAGCTTGTTTTGCACTAGCATCAGATTTTTGTCTTTGTGATTGTTTTGCTTCAGATTCAGATTCGGATTCGGACTCAGAATCTGACTCAGCTGTAGAATTTACTTTTGCAATTTGCTTCATCAAATTGTAATTAATTTGTTTATTATATTGTTTATTTCCTTGGCTGGTTTCATCATGTTCTGTTTCGTATTCTTTTTCAATATCAATTTGTTTATTACTATTCTTTAGTTGATTCACATCGATATCTAATAATTCCTCCTTGTCAATATCAATGTTTTTTTCTACGGGCACTAATTTGTAGCGGCGTTTTGCCATAAAAATCCTCCTTTTTATTTTTCTAAATTGTCTTTTAGTTTGTTCGACAACCTAGTATTATTCTATTCTCATGTTCGACAAAATGTGAAACTTTCAGACTCGCTCTTCTTAAGAGGCAAGAAAGCGTTTCGCTTGCGAAACTCTTTAGCCGAGCGCGGTCTGCAAAGCCGACAAAATACAATGGGCGCGAGTGTGCATTCTGTCTAGAGGACTTTTTATTGTATAGGAAATTCCTCCTAATTTCCTATACAATAAAAAATACCTGCTGAATGAAATGATCAGCAGGTATAAAATAAATTTATAAACAAAAAACAGTATGACTTATACACTGAGCTCTGAAGATGCCCCTAATAAGTCTTTGTTTTCTTCTAATATCGGATGAATGTATTCTTTAAGGAATTCATCCACTTGCTCAGGAGCTCGTCCAATGAAGTTCTTCGGATCTAAAATATTTAATATTTCTTCTTCAGTCATAAGAAAACTTTCATCACGAATGATTCTTTCAATCAAATCGTTAGGCTTTCCTTCCATTTTAACAACTTTCGCCGCTTCCATGGAATGAACACGGATTTTTTCGTGGAGTTCCTGACGATCTCCCCCTCTTTTAACCCCTTCCATTAAAATGGTTTCAGTAGCCATAAAAGGAAGTTCCGACATAATTCTTTGCTCAATGACCTTAGGATATACCACCAATCCATCTACAACATTTAAATAAATGTCCAGTATGCCATCCACTGCTAAAAAGCTTTCCGAGACACTAATTCTTTTATTGGCACTATCGTCTAAAGTTCTTTCGAACCATTGAGTAGAAGCTGTGATTGCAGGATTAAGGGCTGCACAAATAACATATCGGGCTAAAGAAGAAATTCTTTCTGTTCGCATAGGATTTCTTTTATATGCCATGGCAGAAGATCCTATTTGATTCTTTTCGAAAGGCTCTTCTATTTCTTTTAAGTTTTGCAAAAGTCGTATATCATTACTGAATTTATAGGCTGACTGTGCAATGGAACTTAAAATTTGGAGAATTTGGGAGTCTAATTTTCTAGGATAAGTTTGGCCTGTTACAGGAAACCATGCCGTATAACCCATTTTTTCTGCAACAAGCTTCTCAAGCTGCTTTACTTTTTCATGATCTCCTTCAAATAAGCTCAAAAAACTTGCCTGTGTTCCGGTTGTTCCTTTTACTCCTCTTAATCTTTTTTTAGAAAGTTGGTACTCTACATCCTGTAAATCCATCCACAAATCCTGGATCCAAAGACAAGCCCTTTTCCCAACAGTTGTAAGCTGAGCAGGCTGGAAGTGAGTGAAGCCAAGGGTAGGCATGTCTTTATAACGGTTTGCAAAAAGAGCTAATTTATGTATAACATTTATAAGCTTCTTACGAATGAGCTCCAATGCTTCATGCATGATAATAATATCTGTGTTGTCTCCTACATAGCAGCTGGTCGCTCCCAAATGTATAATCGGCTTTGCTTTCTTGGCTTGTTCCCCGTAAGCATAAACATGGGACATAACGTCATGGCGTACTTCTTTTTCTCTCTGCTTTGCCACTTCGTAATTTATATCCTCTGCATATTTTTTAAGTTCTTCTATTTGCTCATCTGTAATGGCAATGCCCAATTCTTTCTCAGCTTCTGCAAGAGCAATCCATAATTTTCTCCAAGTTTTAAATTTTTTATCTGGTGAAAATAGATACTGCATTTCTTTACTGGAATATCTTTCACTAAATGGGCTTTGAAAAGCGTCGTACACTCCATTCATTCCTTTCTTTATTTTTTATTGAAATTCATAGGACTTTATTCTGTTGCTTCATCCGTTTTTGAAATTTTCCATTAAATAATATCAAAAATTTAGGATAGAGTCTACACTCTATCCATCATATTATAATTTATTGACAAAGTTTTCGATTCGATCTAATCCCTTTTTGATACTTTCAAGAGAAATCGCATAAGACAATCGAATACAATTGGAAAATCCAAAATCTGTACAAGAAACAACTGCAACACTATCTTTTTCTAGTAAAATTTCTGAGAAATCATCTGCAGTTTCAATGACTCTTCCTTCAAATTCCTTGCCTAAAATGTTGGATAGATCAATCACCACATAAAATGCACCCTGTGGTTTGATAATTGAAAAAGAAGGTATTTTACTTAAGCGTTCTACCATATAATTTCTTCGTGCCTCAAATTCTTTGCGCATTTCTTCCACACAGTCTTGAGGGCCTGTAAGAGCTGCTAAAGTAGCCTTTTGTGCAATGGAATTCGGGTTGGAAGTCGCATGACTTTGTACGTTTGAAATTGCTTTTGCAACATCTTCAGGAGCGGCAAGATATCCAATTCTCCATCCCGTCATGGAATAGCTTTTGGAAACACCATTGATAACGATTGTTCTTTTATAAATTTCTTCATTAAAAGATGCAATACTTACATGCTTTATGCCATCGTAAATAAGCTTTTCATAAATTTCATCAGAGATTACATATATATCATGTTTTACAGCAAAGTCTGCAATAGCTCTTAATTCTTCTTCAGTATAAACAACCCCGGTTGGATTTGAAGGGCTATTGATTACAAGAGCCTTGGTTTTATCTGTTACTGCTTTTTCTAAATCTTCTATTGTAACTTTAAAGTTATTCTCTTTTTTTGCATATACGATAACAGGAACGCCATCTGCCAACTTAACCATTTGGGGATAGCTTAGCCAAAAAGGTGCAGGAATAATCACTTCTTCCCCCGGATTTAATATTGCCATAAAAGCGTTGGTCAGGGAATGCTTTGCACCATTGCTAATAACGATTTGACTTGGCATATACTCTAAACCATTTTCATTCTTAAATTTATCGCAAATTGCCTTTTTTAATTCTACTGTACCAGCCGCAGGAGTATATTTTGTGAATCCCTCTTCAATAGCTTTAATTGCCGCTTGCTTAATGTGCTCAGGGGTATCAAAATCCGGTTCTCCGGCACCAAATCCTACAACATCTATTCCTTCTGCTTTCATTTGTTTTGCCTTTGCAGTAACGGCCAAAGTTGATGAAGGAGTAATATCCATTACTTTATTTGAAAGCTTCATTTCTTTCACCATCCATTATTATTTTTTTAATATTGTAATATATTTTTCAGATATTTGCAAGATGTTAATTCTAATTATTCTTTTTGTCTTATATTTTATAATATTTTTCTATCAATTGGAATGTGCATTGCAAGTTATTTTTTTGACTATTCAATCCATACTTCTTTTATTACTCTTAAAAAGTTTTTATAAAGAAGTTTTTCTGCACCGCTGCAGCCATATTTTTTCTCAAAATGCTCACATATCCTTCTGAGTTTTGACACATCTTCCACGCCTTTTGTAAAGGTCGGCATACCGTCAAAATCGCATCCTAACCCTATATAGTCAATTCCAATCAATTGAACCATGTAATCCACATGGGTAAAAAAATCTTCTATTTGGGCATAGCCTGAGGCATTAAGGAAGGGCGGATAAGTGGTTATTCCTGCTACCCCTCCTATTTCCGCTATGGCTTTCAATTGTTTGTCATTCAAATTTCTTGGGTGGTTGCAAAGCGCTCTTGCATTGGAATGGCTGGCTATAAAGGGCTTTGAAGATATCTTTTTCACATCCCAAAATCCACTTTCAGACAAATGGGATACATCAATGATCATGCCCAATGTATTCATTTCTTTAACGACCTCTATGCCAAAGTCCGTAAGACCTTTTTCTAAGCCTTCTTCCAGTGCTCCGCAACCAATGCTGTTTTGGTAATTCCAGGTGAGTGTCATACTTCTAACGCCTAATCTATATAAAGTTCTAAGAACCTCTATTTCTCCTTCCAGAGCTTCTCCGCCTTCAAGCGTTAAAACAGCACTGATTTTATTTTCATCAATATTTCTTTCTATCTCTTTTAAAGAACCTGCATAACCAATATAGTTTTCATTTTTTTTAATTTCTTCGTAAAAATAATCTATTGCCTTTAAGGTTTGTATAAGAGGATTTCCATAAAATTTCGGATGCAGCCAAATTGCAAAAAATTGTATTGGATTTGAAAAAGCTTTCAATCTTTCAATATCCACTTGATAGTTATTTTTATACAAAGGATCTTTTGTATGCATGATTCTTGTAATTGTATCGCAGTGAGCATCAAGAAAGAATAAATTCATAATAACCTCCCTCCAAAAATCAAACGAAAATTCGTCCCTGAATAAAATCATTTTATTATGGAAACAATGATAGAGACTTATATTTAAATTAAATATATAAAAGGAGATGAATGTTTTGGCAAGACCAAATTCTCAAGTAATCAAATGCAATGTTAAATCTTGTAAGTACAACGACAAAGTAAAATACTGCACATTGGAAGACATTCTAGTGGGCGAACATGTTAGCGATGCAAAATCCAAACACGAAACTGACTGTATGAGTTTTGAACCTGAAATGGAATAATAGGGCAAAAAATAATACAAGCTCTTATCGAGCTTGTATTATTAATTTTATGGCTGTTCTCTCTTCTCCATTAATTTCAATGTCAGTAAAAGCTGGAACACAGATTAAATCAATTCCCGAGGGCGCTACATATCCTCGTGCAATGATCACTGCTTTAAGTGCTTGATTAAGAGCACCTGCCCCTATTGCTTGAAGTTCGGCCCCACCTTTCTCACGAATTGTGTTCGCTAAGGCACCTGCAACGGCATTAGGGTTCGATTTTGAAGCAACTTTTAATACTTCCATTTTTATGACCCCCTTTGTTAGGATAAAACTAATTCCTATAATATATTCTCCATTCTTTTCCTAAATCCTTTTTTAAAATAAAACTTTTTTAAAATATGTTTATTATTACATATATTGTATTATATGCAAAATAAAAAAGAAAGAGAGATAATCTCGCTTTCTTTTTATTTTGCATATTCTATTGCTCTAGTTTCACGAATAAGATGTACTTTTATTTGACCTGGATATTCCAGTTCGTTTTCGATTTTTTTAGCAACTTCTCTTGATAACAATACCATTTGCGCATCATCAGTTTCTTCAGGTATAACCATAATACGAAGTTCTCTACCTGCTTGAATCGCAAAGGATTTTTCTACTCCTTTAAAGGAATCTGCAATTTCTTCTAATTTTTGCAGACGTTTAATATAAGTTTCCAATGTTTCTCTTCTTGCCCCTGGTCTTGCAGCTGAAATGGTATCCGCTGCTTGAACAATTACGGCAATAATACTTTCAGGTTCCACATCTCCATGATGTGCTTCAATTGCATTAAGAACAATATTGGATTCACGATATTTTCTACACAAATCAACACCGATACTGATATGAGATCCTTCCATTTCGTGATCTACTGCTTTTCCAATATCATGAAGCAGCCCGGCACGTTTGGCTAATCGAACATCAACACCTAATTCAGCAGCAATTAAACCGCTTAAATTTGCAACTTCAATGGAATGTTTCAAAACATTTTGACCGTAACTCGTTCTAAATCTTAATTTACCCAGTAAACGAATAAGCTCTGGATGGAGACCGTGCACATTGGTTTCAAATGTAGCAGCTTCTCCTTCTTCTCGGATCAATGTTTCTACTTCTTTTTTCGCCTTTTCAACCATCTCTTCGATTCTTGCTGGATGAATTCTTCCATCAACAATCAACTTCTCCAAGGCAATTCTTGCAACTTCTCTTCTAATAGGATCAAATCCTGATAAGATAACTGCCTCCGGCGTATCATCAATAATCAAATCGATTCCCGTCAGCGTTTCCAAGGTTCTAATATTGCGCCCCTCACGACCAATAATTCTTCCTTTCATTTCATCATTAGGAAGAGGTACCACTGATACTGTAGTATCAGCAACATGATCGGCAGCGCATTTTTGAATAGCATTTGTTATGATGTCTCTAGCTTTTTTGTCTGCTTCCTGTTTTGCCTTGGTTTCAATTTCTTTAATGAGCATAGCTGATTCATGTTTGACTTCATTTTCAATAGTCTTTAACAGGTATTCTTTAGCTTCCTCGGAGGTGAGTCCGGAAATTCTTTCTAATTCCTGTATTTCTTTTTGTTGAAGAGCAATAACTTCTTCCCTTAATTCATCGATCTGTTCTACTTTTTTATTAAGAGCATCTTCCTTCTTTTCTAAGGTTTCAACTTTTCTATCCAAGCTTTCTTCTTTTTGCTGCAATCTTCTTTCTAAGCGCTGCAGCTCTCCACGACGCTCTCTAATTTCTTGATCGAGTTCATTCTTTGCTTTTAACGTTTCTTCTTTTGCTTCTAACATAATTTCACGTTTCTTAGCTTCAGAAGTGCTAATGGCATCATCAATGATTTTCCTAGCTCTTTCTTCAGCAGAACCGATTTGTGCTTCAGCAATACGTTTTCTATAAGAAACCCCCATAGCAAAGGTAATCGCTCCAACAACAATTGCAGTAATTAAGACAACTATTGCAATCCATAATGGTTCGATGGGTAACACCTCCTTTATTCAGTTTTCATAGTTCGAGTTATTATAGAATAACATAATGATTGTATAACTTTTTAAAAATTATGTCAAGTACTACAATAAATATGGAATAACTATAAATTTCTATTCAAAATGCATATCAAATGCTTTTCTTATGGTGTCATAAAAAAAACCTTTTCTTAGTAAAAATTGATAGATTCTTTGCTTTTCCTTGAGCCCTGGTTCAGTTTTATCCGGACACTTCTTTTTTAAAAGTTTTATAGCTTGATCTATTTCATTGATATCGGTGTTATCTAAAACATGGTCAATTATTTCCGATTTTATTCCTTTTTGCCTTAAATCGTATATTAATTTTTTTCTTCCTTCGAGTTTTAATCGAATGTGTTCTCGTACATAGCTATAGGCAAACTTTTCATCATTAATATAATCATACCTTTTAAGAAACTCAACGACCCGTTCAATCGTCATTGGGTCAAATTCTTTGCTTATTAATTTGTCTCTTAATTCTTTTTCACTTCTGGCTCTGTAGCTTAAAAATTTAAGTGCAGCATCTTTAGCCTTGGAGTAATCCTTTTCTTTAATCATCTTCTCAAGTTCTTCTTCGCTGAGCTCTTTCCCTACGGAAAGTTTAAATAGAAATACTTCTTCCGTACTGACTCCAAAGGCAAATTCCCCATCTATAAAAATAGACCATCGATCTTGATTATTTTTTTGTTGTTCAATCTTGGTTATTTTCATTTTTTCACTCCCGAAATGCAAAAACCTCCTTGAAGTTCAAAGAGGTTTATGAATATTATTCTTCATCTAATTTTATTTGTTCTTCTTTATCTGCTTTATCTACTGACTCTCCTAAATCTCTTGGAGGAAGATCGTAATGTTTTCTAACCAAATTTTCGATTTCATTGCATAGATCAGGATTTTCTTTTAAAAATACTTTTGTATTTTCTCGGCCTTGGCCTAATCGAATATCTCCATAGGAATACCATGCTCCGCTTTTATTGACAATATCTAGTTCTGCTGCCAGGTCTAATATATCGCCTTCTCTTGAAATGCCTTCTCCATACATAATATCGAATTCTGCTTGTTTAAAAGGAGGCGCAACTTTGTTTTTAACGACCTTTATACGCGTACGGCTGCCTACAGAATCGCTGCTTTGTTTTAGAGTTTCTACTCTTCTAACATCTAAGCGAATAGATGCATAGAATTTAAGCGCACGACCTCCGGTTGTTGTTTCGGGGCTTCCAAAGACAACACCGACTTTTTCACGGAGCTGATTAATAAATACTACAATACATTTGGATTTATTAACAATCCCGGTTAATTTTCTAAGGGCTTGAGACATTAAACGGGCTTGTAATCCCATATGGCTGTCTCCCATTTCCCCTTCTATTTCTGCCTTGGGAACCAATGCGGCTACAGAGTCGATGATGACTATATCAATCGCTCCGGAACGAACCATTGTTTCAGCGATTTCTAACGCCTGTTCTCCATGATCAGGCTGTGAAATATATAAATCATTAATATTGACACCTAATTTTGCTGCATATCCAGGATCTAAAGCATGTTCTGCATCAATAAATGCAGCTATTCCGCCCAACCTTTGAGCTTCTGCGATCATATGCAGGGCAACAGTTGTTTTACCTGAAGATTCCGGACCAAATACTTCGATAATTCTTCCCCTTGGGATACCGCCTACACCGAGGGCAATGTCTAAACTTAGAGAACCTGTGGGAATTGTCGAAATATTAGTTTCAGTTGTTTCTCCCAGTTTCATAATGGAACCCTTGCCAAATTGCTTTTGTATTTGACTAATCGCAGCCTCTAATGCCTTTTCTTTTTCCGAAACCATACTACTCCCGATTGATGCCTTTTTCATCTTTCGGGACACCACCTTTCTTCATTTTATAGTAAAGTAATAACCATTCTTATACAAATTAAACAATCGAACTAATGTTCTTATTATATTATATTTCCATCAATTAGTCAATAAAAATTCAAGCAACACAAGCATTTTTCTTATCTATATTTTTCACTCATAACTCTTCTAACCCAATCCAATACGGATATCACTGTTCGTTCTCGTATGTTCTGTCTATCTCCTCTAAAATTAAACTTTTTAGAAAATACTTCCCCGTCAATACACAATCCTGAATATACAAGTCCTACAGGCTTTTCATCACTTCCTCCACCAGGCCCTGCAATGCCTGTTGTGGATATCCCTATATCCGTTCCAGCACTTTGGCAGATTCCTTTTGCCATTTCTTCTGCAGTTTCTTTGCTTACTGCTCCATATTTATTTAAGGTCTCCTCTTTGACACCCAGTCGATTGATTTTAGACCCATTGCTGTAAGTAACAGCTCCCTCCATAAACACTGATGAAATTCCCGGATAATTAATCAGTCTTGCTGCAAGAAGTCCTCCCGTACAAGATTCAGCTGTAGCAACTGTTTTCTTATGACGTATTAACATTTCTGCGACAACCGATTCTAAGGTCGTATTTTCTCCTTCTCCATAAATATGATCGCCTAATATATTTCTTATTTGTTCTTCAACAGGAATAATCATCTTGCTTGCTTCATCTTTGGTTTTAGCTTTACTCGTAATACGCAGAGTTACCTCCCCTGTTTTGGCATAAGGGGCTATGGTAGGATTCGTCTGAGCATTTAAGATATCTTTTAACAGATCCTCCACATGACTTTCTCCAATTCCACAGATTCTCAACACCTTTGATACAAGAACACCGTCCTGGAATTGACTAAGATATGGTATCACACTATTTTCAAACATAGGCTTCATTTCCCTTGGAGGACCGGGCAGCAATATGATTTTCTTTTCACCGACCTCAATGGCACATCCGGGAGCTGTTCCGTATGCATTGTGAAAGATTACTGCTCCCTCTGGAAAGTATGCCTGCTTTCTATTATTTTCAGTCATGACTCTTCCAAGTTTACTAAAATAGGATTCTATCCAGTCCAAAGACTTTTGATCCAATACCATGGACTTTCCTGCAATGGCAGCAGCCGTTTCTTTCGTCAAATCATCATTGGTCGGTCCTAATCCTCCTGTCGTAATAACAATATCCGCTCTTTTAAGGGCTAATTCAAAAGATTGGTATAAACGATTGCTATTATCACCAACAACGGATTGATAGTATACATTGATTCCTATCTCCGCTAATCTTTTTGCAATGTACTGTGCATTGGTATTTACTATATCCCCAAGCAGCAATTCTGTGCCTACTGCCAATATTTCTGCATTCATAAATTCACTCCTCTTATCTTTAATGGCTTCTTATATTTTATACCAGTTTTAAAAACTCTAAAAGAAAAAATCGGCAATTTTGCCGATTTTCAAAGTAAATATCTTATGATAGAACTATGCTTTGTTTTTTTCATCTGAAACAGGTGTTGACTCTACTACTGGAGGTACCACCTTTTGTGTTGCTTTCATTATTTCGGAGTTATTTAATACCTTTTTTAAATCAACTCCTGTTAAAGTTTCTATGGTTTCAGGAAGACTGGACATAATTTCCGTTACATATCCAGTTACCTTGGATGCCCCTTTTCCTTCTCCATTTCCTGAATCCACAATAACAATCTTTTCTACCTTTGATAAAGGTTCCGCAATGGCTTTTGCAATCTCAGGAAGCTTTTCTATAATCATTTGTGTAATCGCTGCATCATTGTATAGTTTGAAGGCTTCTGCTTTTTTAAGCATAGCTTCTGCTTCGGCCTTACCTTTTTCACGAATGATTTCTACTTCCGTCATTCCCTCAAGGCGGTTGGCTTCTGCTTTAGCGGCCCCTGTAGCTTTAATTGCTTCCGCTTGAGCCAAAGCTTCTTGGATCTCTTTATATCTTAATGCCTCTGCTCTTTTTTCTGCACTGTATTTTTCTGCATCCGCTAATTTTACTACAGTTGCCTCTAATTCTTTTTCTTTTCTTGCTGCTTCCTGTTCTGCCAATTCAATTTCTTTTTGCTTTCTTACAATCTGAATCTGCATTTTTTCTTTTTCAATTTCTTGTTGAATTTTACTGGTTTCAATTTCGTAAGCAAGGTCAGCTTTAGCTTTTTCCGTTTCTTGTTCTTTTCTATACGCCTGTACTTTTAATTCTTTTTCCTTAGCAGCTTCCGCAATCTGAGTTTCCGCTTGAAGTCTTGCTTCTTCACCATATCTTGCGGCATCAGCTGTTTTTATTTTTGTTTCCTTATGGGCTTCCGCTTCGGCAATCTGTGCATCTCTTTTTACTTCTGCTATACGTTTTTTACCTAAAGCTTCCAAATAGCCGTTCCTGTCGGATATATCCCGAATGGTAAAGGCTTTGATTTCTAAGCCCATTTCTGCTAAATCCATTGCAGCAACTTCTTGTACCTGAGAGGCAAATTTTTCTCTGTCTTTATAAATTTCTTCAACTGTCATCTTGGAAATGATTTCTCTTAATTTTCCTTCCAGCACATCATTTGCCGTATCTTTAATCACTTCAATGGTTCTTTTTTCAGAACCGGTATTAAATTGCTCTACTGCAGCCAAAATTGATTCTTTATCGGATTTAACCTTAATAACAGCTACACCGTCCGCGATGATGTCTACCCCTTGCTCAGTGAGGGCGCCTTCAGTTCTTACTACAATTTTCATATTTTCTAAAGAAATAATATCGGTTCTTTCCAAAAGAGGAATAACAAATCCACCGCCCCCGGAGATCACTCTTTTCTTAAGACCCGTAATAACTAAAGCCTTATCTTGAGAAACCTTTTTCCACATCGTAAGAATACTGATTGTTAAAACAATAATTACTCCTACGATAATCCCTGCAATAGTAATTGCTGATTCTAATTCCATTTAAAACCCTCCTCACAGTTTCTTTACATAAAAAGCATTATTTTTTATTTCTACAATAACCACTTCACTTCCTTTTTCAATCGTTTCATTGTTTTCAGCCTTTGCAGGAGCAGAATAGGTATAGCCGTCTACTACATAAATAATCTTTCCAAATTGTCCGTCTTTAATCGTTAAAGTTACCCTGGCAATATGTCCGATTAAAGCTTTTTGCTCCACTGCTCCTTTGCTTTGAAGTCTGTATAATGGAACTAAAATGAAACGAAAAATAAGAAATGAAACAGCCAATGCAGAAATTAAAGCAATTAGTAAACTTATAAAGTCTCCTAAGTTGTTCTTCTCTGCTATGATGCCAACACCACCGAATACAGTAACAAAAGCAGCAATAATGATTGGTTTTAAGGGAGAAATACCAAAGCCAAAAAGATCTCCATCCATATCTACATCTCCGTCTAATCCCAGAAAGTCAAAAATTTGACCTAGTATAAACGAAGCGGCAGTATATAGAACTCCTGTAAAAAAGCAAATATAAAAAACCTTTAACATGTATTCATTCCTCCCCCAATCTTGACTGAACTTTGAAGCATATCAAAAAATATTTTGATTATATTACAATAGTGTATCGCTCTACAATATATATTGTAGCTGTTCGTTATTTGTTTGTCAAGGAATTTTTAAATATTTTCCATCTTTAGAAGACGAAGTATGGGATTATTCTCAAAAAATCTTTCTATGAAACCGATTCCTCTACATTCATATGCAACCATTTTAAACATATGATTGAATGCAATGCTTTTATTTTTCCTTACTCCAAGGGCATATTAATGTTTTCCCTGTAAATAAACCAGATAAAAATCCTGCTACATGGGCAGCGTTATCTATAGAAGGCATGATCCATCCTAATCCAATACCAATCAAAGCCATTACTAAAATAGTATATGTATTCAATCCATCTATTTCTTTCCTGGTTTTATATGCTAAATACAATAGTGCTCCCAAAAGTCCGTATATTGCTCCCGATGCTCCAGCTGACACAGTATTGCTAAAAAAGATACTGGCAATACTTCCAATAGTACCTGAAATAAAATAAATCAATAGATATTTTATCTTTCCGTAATATCTTTCTATTCTTGTTCCAAACAGGTAAAGCGCAAAACTGTTATACAGCAAATGGCTAAGGCCGATATGAAGAAACATTGAAGTAACCAATCTCCAATACTGATCCCTTTTCAACACCAAAAAAGGTTCATTTGCACCAAAAGAAAGCAATGTATTAACGTCTTGCGAGCCGCCATTCAACTCCATCAATAACCATATAACGATATTAATTCCAATAAGTCCGTAAGTTAATACAGTATTGCTGCTTCTTTCTTTTAACGGTATCTTTCTTTTTATCCTATCTCTATATTTTCTAAAGTTTTCTTCTTCAGATTCATATGTAGGATCTATTATATTAAAAACCTTATGAACCAATTGCTTTACATTTAATACTTCATCCGTATCCCCTTTGTTGACAAGGATTTTTTTCGTTGGCAATTGTACAATCCAGGACACCGAATAAATATCTTTCCCTGGATGAAATTCACTTATATTGTTAAACTCCATTGCTTCTTCGGTTATTAACAAATTAAGTACAATGATATGGCTGCAATTAAGCTGTTCAAAGAATTCTCTGAGTTTCTTTTCATAGGATGCATTTCTATGAAAAAAGGTGTCATAATCAATATTTAACATATTCCAGAAATTTATTATATATAAAATCGTATTATGCCTTTTAATAAATCGAACCACATCTATATCCTCAGAAAAAATATCTACTTCTTTTCGATCGGATAACAACTCAAATCCTTCTTCAACAAAAACCGGATACGCATTATGTATAAAACGAGTAAACATAGGTCACTTCCTCATTATGTTTTTCAATACTATAGTACTAGATTCGTATAGAATAATCAACATAAAAGGGCTGCAGCTCAAAGGATAAGAAAGGTTTCGCTTGCGAAACTCTCGCGCCGAGCGCGGTCGGCGAAGCCGACAAAATACAATATGCGCGAGTGTGCATTATGCCCAGAGGGCTTTTTATTGCATAGGAAATCTAAAGGAATTTCCTATGCAATAAAAAAGTAAGAGCTTTCGCCCTTACTTTTTAACTAAACTTGATTTCTGCTTTATTTTCCCATAAGCCATGAATATTGCAGTATGCCAAAGCATAGATAAACCCGGATGCATTCAATTTTACATTTACAGATCCAACAGGTTCCGTGATCACGCCAGCTTCACCGTGGGATACAAAATCAAATGACGCAATTTCAACTGGAAATTTCCCGTCTTCTTTAAAATAATAGAGTTTTATCCATTTAATATGATGTTCTAACTCGTTAGGATGTTTGATTTCATCCCCTATGGAAACCTTCAGTTCAAAGGCTTCCCCCACTTTAATATCTTGTGGAATATGAATTACAGGAACGTGCTTTTCACCTTTCCAGTCTCCAGTTTGTATTAATTGTCCTAAATTTTGCATACAAAACCCTCCTTTAAATAATCATTATTATAGTATTGCCTAAAATAATATTTTAATTATTTTATCCTATTAAAAAACATTTTTCTCATGTATAATTAAAGCATGTTACTAATATTAGCGGAAAGGAGAATAATATTGAAAAAAACTCTACATAAAAATGCACATAGGATTTGTCTTTTAATTCTAGTATGTTATATCCTTCATATTTCAATGTATTCTCTTTATTCTGCAGAACACCCCATGAAGTCTTCTTCTGCTCCTTTAGTGTTTATCTCTTATGGTACTGATATGGAGTTCGTTCTTCCCTCGTTGGGTTTAAATAAGATTGTCATCAAAAAATTTCTCCCGATTAATATAGAGCCTTATGTATCACTGGATTCTGTAATTTATTATCCCTTCGCATCTTACAGTTATCAAAGAAAAAACCAATTCGTACTGGATCAAAGAAAATACATTTTCAAATTGTTTCCATATTATTTTCAAGGAAATGATCTTAAATGGAGGAATCACTTGTCCCAAGTTTAGAAAAGGGAGGTGATTTCATGAGTACAGATATTTTTGTTATTGCATTATTAGGGCTTACAGGAATTGCTACTGTTTATTTAGTAATAAAAGCTCAGAAAGCTAATAATTCGGAAAAGCATGATAAGAAAAATTAAATATTAATTAATAATTAGTATAATTCAAAAAGAGAGAAATTTCAAGTATTTCTCTCTTTTTTAGCGGATTTAATTTTTTGTATTGAATAAAAAAGAATCAATTTATAAGCGAAGACAATTTCTATCTTTTCTTTACGGATACATAAGGATTATCCTTAATGTAAAATCTCCAAAGATAGTCCGCTGCTTCCTCTGCATAATCAATATTAACTCTTTTCGCTTCAACAATTTCAAATGTATTTTTTTCTTCCCCTTCACAGATAAATAATTCAATTCCACAGAGATCCATGCCATAGTCTTTAAGTGTAATATCCATTGCCATACAGAGTTTTCCCGGTCCATTGCTTATGTTTATTTTTTGTGCCTTACTTAATTCATCATAGGTTTTATTAAATCTTCTTTTTGCCATATCTTCTAATCCTTTAATGGGCTCTATACTTCTAAGCAGTACTGCGCAGGGATTTCCTTCTTCTTCTGTGACAATGTTCATACAAGGATACATCCCATAAATCAAAAATACATAGGCATAGCCCGGAGGACCAAACATCACTTCTGTCCTGTTGGTTCGTCTATTCTGATAACTATGGGCAGCTTTATCCATTGCACCTTTATAAGCTTCTGCTTCAACAATTCTTCCTATAATTTCTTTTCCGTCAATTTTATGGACAATATACTTTCCTAATAACTCTCTTGCAACTATCAAAGTATCTCTTTCATAAAAACTTCTATCCAGTTTCTTCATATCTTCTCCTGCCTTTTTCATTCCACCTTTAAAATTTTACGAAATCCAAATCCTACACTTTAATAATAATATAACCTATTTTTTGCAAATATCAAAATAAGATGAATTCCTATAATATCTATGATATAATAGTCCCCGAATGCAATAAAATAAGTAAAGGAAGGTACAGTCGTGATTACAGTAACAAATGTTAGCTTAAGATATGGTGATAAATTACTTTTTGAAGATGTGAATCTTAAATTCACTCCGGGAAATTGCTATGGAGTGATTGGTGCCAATGGTGCCGGAAAAAGTACATTTCTAAAAATTTTATCTGGAGAAATTTCTCCTAACACAGGAGAAATTTCTATTTCCCAAGGTACAAGACTTTCTGTTTTAAAACAAGACCATTTCCAATACGATTCCTTTCCTGTTCTGGAAACAGTTATTATGGGAAATCCAAGACTTTCACAAATCATTAAAGAAAAAGATGCCCTGTATGCAAAATCCGAATTTACAGAGGAAGACGGTGTAAGGGCTTCAGAGCTGGAATTTGAATTTGCAGAACTTAACGGATGGGAAGCCGAGTCTGAGGCAGCTACTATCCTAAACGGCTTAGGCATTGAGACGGAACTTCATTATAAAACTGTGGGGGAACTGTCAGGTCCTGAAAAGGTTAAAGTTCTGCTTGCTCAAGCTCTTTTCGGAAAACCTGGAATATTGATTTTAGACGAGCCCACTAACCATCTGGATATTAAGTCTATTCGATGGCTCGAAGAGTTCTTAATACAGTTTGAAGGGATCGTTATTGTTGTTTCCCATGATCGCCACTTTTTAAATAATGTATGTACCCATATTGCCGATGTAGATTTTGGTAAAATTAAATTATATGTAGGAAACTATGATTTTTGGTATGAATCCAGCCAATTGGCTCTTCAAATGGCAAAGGATCAAAACAAGAAAAAAGAAGAGAAAATCAAAGAACTGCAGGCATTCATTGCCAGATTTAGTGCCAATGCATCTAAATCCAGACAAGCTACCTCCCGTAAGAAGCTTTTAGAAAAGATTACATTGGAAGATATCCAGCCTTCAACAAGAAGATATCCTTTTGTTGGCTTTAAGCCTGAAAGAGAAGTAGGAAATGATATATTAAGAGTGGACGGATTGACTAAAACGATCAATGGTGAAAAAGTGTTAAATAATGTAAGCTTTACCGTATTAAAAGGAGACAGAATTGCCTTTGTAGGAGAAAATGATATTGCAAAAACTACTCTATTTCAAATTCTCGCAGGAGAAATGGAACCTGACAGTGGAGAATTCAAATGGGGAGTAACCATTACTACTGCATATTTCCCAAAAGATCATTCTAACTATTTTAATGATGTAGACCTGAATTTAGTAGACTGGCTGAGACAGTATTCTCAAGATCAAACAGAAACCTATATAAGAGGATTTTTAGGCAGAATGCTTTTTTCTGGGGAAGAAGCCCTAAAACAAGTAAAGGTTCTCTCCGGGGGTGAAAAAGTTCGCTGTATGCTTGCAAAAATGATGCTGAGCAATGCAAATGTTCTGATGTTGGATCAACCTACCAACCACCTGGACTTAGAATCTATTACGGCACTGAATAATGGATTAATTGATTTTAAAAGCAATATTTTGCTTGCATCCCATGACCATCAGCTGATTCAAACCGTTGCAAACCGCATTATTGAATTCACTCCAGAAGGAATTATTGATAAACAAATGACGTATGATGAATATCTGGAATATAGAAACTTATAATAAAAAAAGTGACTAAGTTGCACTAGCAAAAAAAGCGAAATTGGTCTCTTACAATCAAGATAAACTTTTTTATTCCAAAATAAAACATCGACCTAGGTCGATGTTTTATTTATTTGTATCCTCTCTAAATATGCCCGATGTTTTGCTAACATCCATAACAAACATAATGCCTTTGCCCGGCTCATCTATTTTCATTTTTTCTCTGATCACATTAATAACTTCATCGGAGATTTCTTTTGGGATAATAATCATCACTATTTCTTTTTCCGGTTCAATATTCAGTGAAAAAAACTTACTGTCTTCATGGATTCCTGATCCCCTTGCATTAATGATTGTTGCACCTCTCGCTCCAGCAGTGCTGGCGACATCTACAACTTCATGGCCAAGACCTCTATCTACTATAGTAAAGACCGCCTCATATTCCATTTCCATGGCATGATTCCCTCCTGTTTTGAGTTCACTGGCAGTTTCAGATTCTGTACCAGTGATTCTTCCGATAATGTTTTTTATAGGCAGTGTAACGATAATTCCGTGATTAGCTTTATCCATATGAAACTTTTGAGTTAAAGTTTCATGGAGTATCGTTTCATATTTTCTTTCAGAACCCAATAACACAATTTCTTTTTTCTCTTCATCAAATCCAAAAAACTCTAATAATCGATTGGTTGTTGTTCCTTTTCCCAGAAATATGGTTCCTCCATTAACACCTATATTTTTTGCCTCTGCCAAAACTTTACTTCCCATTCCGGGATTCACCACAACAAGGGTAAGAATATAAGTATTCATAGTATCTGATTCCATCTATTTCAACTCCTTTGAGAAGCTTTATGCTCATATATTAATCCTAAAATCTGAATTGCAATCAATGGCGTTAATGCTACCATGGCTATTACGCCAAAGCCATCCATTAAAACATCTGCTCCCTCAATGGCTTTCGCAGCCCCTTGGGCAAATGCCAGGATAAAAGTTGCCGTCATAGGACCGGAAGCCACTCCTCCAGAATCAAAAGCAATTCCGACAAAAATTTTAGGTGCAAAATAGGATAATACAATTGCTAAAATATATCCAGGCAAAAGAAAATGCCATAATTGAATACCTTCTACCATTATTCTCAACATAGAGAGAGAAACTGCTACAGCAACTCCTATTGATAATGTATATAATATGACTTTTTTCTTAATATGTCCACTAGTAACGTCTTCAATTTGCTCATTTAATACATAAACTGCTGGCTCTGCTAAAATAACCGTAAATCCAAGAATAAATCCTATAGGTATTACAAGCCAGTTATTTTCTAAAGAAGCAAGTCCATGTCCTATGGCTGTCCCTGCTTCCATAAAGCCGGCATTTACTCCTGTAAGGAATAGTACAAATCCTATAAAAGTATAAAGTAAACCTTTTAAGATTTTACTAAATTGTCTTTTGGTTAATTTAAAGAAAAATGCTTGAAAGATAAGGAATAAGATTAAAAAAGGAAGTAAAGCCATTGTTACTTCAAAAATGATCTTAGGCATTTCATGAATGAAAGGGGTTATTATTCCTAGTTCCTCTATATCATTCGCTGGCAAATCCCCTGTTAATTCATTGATTTTAGAAATGATACTCATCATAAAAACAGCGATCATTGGACCTGTGGAGGCTATACCCACCAAACCGAAACTATCTTCTTCAGATTCTTTGCCCCCTCGAATGGAGGATACCCCTAAGCCTAAGGACAAAATAAAGGGAACTGTCATTGAACCAGTTGTAGCTCCTCCTGAGTCAAAAGCGATTCCTAAAAATGAAGAAGAAGCTAATAAACCTAATATAAGTATGATTCCGTACAAAATTGTAAGAAGCTTATTGAGAGGAAAATTAAATACGATTCTTCCTAATCCCACTGCGACTAAGAGACCTATACCAATAGAAACGACAACAATGAGAGTACTTTGAGGAATAGTTCCTGATGTTACGTTACTAACTTGCTTAGCCAGCACTTGCAAATCCGGCTCGGCTACATTAACAAAAAAACCAAGAATAAACCCAAATACTAGAACAATCCATAACTTTTTGCTTTTTGTAATACTTTCTCCCATCAGGGTACCTATAGGTTGTATACCTAAATCCACCCCAAACAAAAATATCGAAAGTCCCAGTATTATAAGTATTGCTCCTACTATAAATCTTCCCACTAAATTAATCCCGATAGGAACTACTGTAAAATTAAGCAATAATACAATAATAGTAATGGGAAGGACAGATATTATGACTTCTTTTAGTTTCTGCTTTAGCATGTTCAAATACGATCAACATCCCTTCTTTTTATTGTCCTTTTACAGTATAGCATAAAACTAATATAATGTTAAGTTTTTACCCTAATAAGTCTTTTAGAGGCTAAGCTTACTATTAGCTATAAATTAATACTTTTGTTGTAGTTTACTTAAATAAAGGGTATGATAATACCGTAAAATATTGTACAGGAGTGATTATTATGGATATGCGCTGGAGCTTGGAAGAATTATATCCTTCTTTTGATTCGGAATCATTTCAACAGGATTTTAAAAAAGTATTCGAAAAAATCGAAACCATAAAAGAATGGGCAAAAAATAATTTAGATTCAACCGAAGGTTCAGTATCTAAAATTGAAAACTACCTCAAAATGCAAATAGAATTTGGAAATCTTTATAGTCGACTATTTGAATATGCTTCTTTGGTGATGAGCGTAGATGCAAAAAATGAAACTGCGCTGCAGGTAGTAGAAAAATTAGAAGCCAAGGCAACAGATCTCGCCGAACCTTCTGCGAAATTCAAGAAATGGCTTTATTCCTTAGGTAATCTAGATACTTTAATAAGCTGTTCTGATCTTTTAAAAGAACATGCCTTTTATTTAAAAGAACTTGTTTTAGAAACAAAATACCTGCTTAGCGATGAAGAAGAAATTTTACTGGCAAAAATGAAAAATACCGGTTCAAAGGCTTGGGAAAAGCTTCAAGAACTTCTTTCATCGACTTTACTTGTGGACATTACAATAAACGGGGAAAGAAAACAACTTCCTCTTCCAATTGTACGCAATATGGCATATGAAAAGGATGCTGCCCTTAGAAAAACAGCTTATGAAGCGGAGTTAAAAGCCTATGAGAAAATTGCGGAAGCCTCTGCCGCGTCCCTAAACGGCATTAAAGGAGAAGTTATTACCGAATCTAAAATGAGAGGATATAAATCTCCTCTTGAAATGACACTGCTGCATTCAAGGATGGATCAAGACACCCTGGATGCTATGTTTGAAGCGATCATGGAATCTCTGCCATCCTTTAGAAAATATCTTAAGAAAAAAGCAGAGCTTCTCGGACATCAAAATGGGCTTCCTTTTTATGATTTATTTGCACCCATGGGTGAAGGGGAGATGAAATTTACTTATGAAGAAGCAAAGGAATTTATAGTCAAAAACTTTAGCAAGTTTAGCCCTGCTTTAGGCAATTTTGCTAAGAACGCCTTTGAAAAAAGATGGATTGATGCGGAACCTAGAGATGGAAAGCGAGGGGGCGCTTTCTGTTCTAATATTCATTCCATAAAGGAAAGCCGAATTTTAAGCAACTTTACAGGAATGTTTAATGATGTGGTTACGCTTGCCCACGAGCTTGGACACGGATATCACGGCGAGTGTTTAAAAAATGAAACTTACTTGAATAGTGATTATGCGATGCCCATTGCAGAAACTGCATCCATATTTTCTGAAACGATTATAATCGATGCGGCACTTAAAGAAGCTTCCCCTGATGAAGCTTTTGCCATCCTGGAAAGCGATCTCATGAGTTCGACTCAAGTAATCGTAGACATCTACAGCCGTTTCTTATTTGAGGATGAACTTTTTAAAAGAAGAGAGCAGGGCTCTCTATCAGTTAATGAACTTAAAAAGATGATGCTGGAATCTCAAAAGAAAGCTTACGGGGAAGGTCTTGATGAAAATTATCTTCATCCCTATATGTGGGTTTGCAAACCTCATTATTATTCTGCCGATTATAATTATTATAATTTCCCCTATGCCTTTGGACTTTTATTCTCTAAAGGACTCTATGCACTATATTTAGAACGGGGAGAAGCCTTCGTGAAAGAATTTGACGAACTGCTCGCTGCCACAGGCAAAAATAACTTGGTGGATGTGGCAAAAAAGATGAACATTGATCTTCACTCCGTTGATTTTTGGAAAAACTCTCTTAGACTTATTGAAAAAGATATAAATAAATTTCTCAGTTTATAGAAGATGGATCACCGAAGTGACCCATCTTTTTTGTTCTTTATATTTTGTTTCCGCATTCACTGCAGAACTTTGCGCCTTCCTCTATTTTAGCTCCACATTCAGAGCAGAATTGCTTTTTGGGTGCAGTTGGAACTTCTTCAGCCACTTTTTCTCCGCAGTTACTGCAGAATTTCATATTGGGGGCCAGAGGCGTATAACATTTCTTGCATAGTTTCTGTGAAGCAGCAGGAGCAGGATTGTTTTCTACATGAGGTTTTGTCATCTGCTTTGCCATCTCTAAACCTATGGATAATCCCATGCCGGCTTGAAGTGTGCTTCCTATATTGCTATTAGGATGCTTTTCCAAAGAATCTATTACACTAATCTTTTGATATTTATCTACATCTCCAACCATTTCAAACGATGCATTCTTCTCTATCATCTTTTGAATTTGTTCAGGATAATTGAAACTGGATATTGCAAGATCGGTTACATTCAATCCAATCTTAATCATCTCCATATCCAAGTCCGTTCTTATTCCCTTAGCGATATCAAAAGCATTGGCTTGAAGGTTAAACATATTTTTGCCTTCTCTAACAATCCATTTCATAAGAAGCTGATCAAGGACTGATAAAGCCCGTTCTCTGATATCTTCCACAGTGAAAGATTTCTTAATTCCTGCAACTTTATCAATAAGCACCAAATAGTCATCCACTTTAACGTTAAATGTTCCAAAACTGCGAATGGGAATACCTCCAGGCATGCCAGGTGCTGGAATGTTGATGGCATTTTTTGTACCCCATCTTACTAAAAACTCTTTAGTGTTCACAAATACAACTTCTGCTCGAAGTCCACTGTTAAAGCCAAATTTAAAGCCTTTTAAGGTACTTAAAAATGGAATAATTTCTGTTTCTATTTCATAATTGCCTTCATCCTTAAATATACCTTCAATCTTGCCATTGTGAAGAAAAATAGCATCTTGTCCTGGTCTAATGATTAATCTGCTTCCTTTTTTTATTTCTTCATTATCCCATTTCCAAAACAATACATCGTCTCTCGTTTCATTCCATTCAATAACGTTTAATAATTGTTTTCCAAACAAACCCATAACTTAGCCCCCTTATAAATTTCCTTTTTCTATCTCATTAAGCTCAGCCATTGCCTCTGCAAGATCCAACCTTCGATTGACTTTCTCTTCTAACTCTGAAAAAGTACCGGTATTGATTTCGTTTAGTTTTTCCTGTATTTTGGCTCTTTCCAGTTTGATATCTATAGCATCCTTACGGCTTTTTAACTCATTCATTTTGGAAAGGAGCATCTCCTGAGACTGCTTCATATTTTGCCCATTACCTATCATAGCATCATAGGAGCTTTGTAACGCTCTCTCTTTTTCTTCCAGTGAAGCTTTTTTAGTGAGGAATATTCTTTCATTCTCTGTATTTCCCGAATTTCTGGCATGTTCAATATAATTTTCCATCTTTCTTATTTCTTCACGGCATTCATCCAGTTCTCTTTTTGTCCTGGACTGAGCAGCTTCCATTTTTGATGCCTCAACCTTTATCTTCGCAATTTCTTCCTCCAAAGATTTTAAAAGCTGAGCGATTTCTTTATTATTAGAAGAAGCATTTTGTGTAAACCTTTTAAAAAGAGCCATGCTGCCTGTCCCCCCAATCTTATTTACCTAATTTTTTTTATTGTATATTATTTGTATCTATCTTTCAACCTTTTGTCGCTTCTCTGTTTTTGACCTTTCTTTAAAGATGTGTTTTTCTTTTGAGGTGGCTTAATTAAACATTTTTTATCATATCCGATTAAATCTTCTCTGCCGGCTATTTTTAAAGCCTCCAAGACAAGAGAATAGTTTTCAGGCTTTTTAAATTGTATCAATGCTCTTTGGATTGCTTTTTCATGGGGAGATTTTGCAACATATACTTTTTCCTTTGTTCTAGGGTCCATTTCGGTATAATACATACATGTTGACAAGGTTCCTGGAGTTGGATAAAAATCCTGTACCTGTTCCGGCATATATCCTAAATCCCTTAAATATTCCGCCAGCTCAATGGCTGCTTTTATATCCGAACCGGGATGACTTGACATCAAGTAAGGCACTAAAAATTGGTCTTTACCCAGATCTTTATTAATTTCATAATATCTTTTTACGAATTTTTCATATACTTGTCTATTGGGTTTTCCCATCTTTTGCAGTACTCTGGATGAGATATGTTCCGGTGCAACTTTAAGCTGTCCGCTGATATGATGCTGGCATAATTCTCTAAAGAAACTTTCGTCCTTGTCATAAATCAAATAATCATAGCGAATACCTGAACGGATAAATACTTTTTTAACTTTAGGAATGTTTCTTAGTTTGCGAAGAAGACTTAAGTAATCCTTATGATCTATTTTAAGTTGCTTACAGGGGTTTGGGAATAAGCACTGCTTTTTTATACATGCGCCTTTGTTTTTCTGCTTTTCACAAGCTGCTTCTCTAAAATTAGCCGTTGGTCCTCCCACGTCATGAATATAACCTTTAAATTCCGGATCTTCTGTCATAACTTCTGCTTCATGAATAATCGATTCATGGCTTCGTGATTGTATTACTCGCCCCTGATGAAAGGTCAATGCACAAAAACTACAGCTTCCAAAACATCCACGATTGTTTATGATACTGAATTTCACTTCTTGTAGTGCCGGAAATCCTCCCTGAGACTCATAAATGGGGTGATAAGTTCTCATATAAAAGAGGTCGTATACATGATCTAACTCCACTTGGCTTAGCGGCATGGCCGGAGGATTTTGAACGACATAAATATCCCCATAGGGTTCAATAAGGGTTTTTGCAGACATTGCATCGGTATTTTCATATTGTATTAAGAAACTGTCTCCATACTTTTCCTTAGAACTTACAATCTCAGCATAGGATGGAAGAACAATATAGTCATAGGCTCTGTCTTTATCCTTTGTCTTGTATACGGTCCCCCTAACATATGTAATTTCATTTATGGGAATTCCGTTATCCAGAGCCTCTGCAACTTCAACAATTGCATTTTCCCCCATACCGTAGACGATTAAATCCGCTTTAGAATCCAGTAAGATAGACCTTCTTACTTTATTGTCCCAATAATCGTAGTGAGCAAATCTTCTTAAACTGGCTTCAATACCTCCCAGAATAATCGGAACATCTTTATAGGCTTCTCGGGCTCTGTTGGCATAGACTATGGCTGCCCTGTCCGGCCGCATCCCAGCCCTTCCTCCCGGAGAATATGCATCTTGATTTCGTCTCTTTTTTGCAACCGTATAATGATTTACCATGGAATCAATATTCCCACTGGTAATTAAAAAGCCCAATCTGGGCTTACCTAACTTTTGGAAGTCAGAGACATCTTTCCAGGAAGGTTGCGCTATAATCCCTACCTTATAACCTCTGCTTTCTAAAAGCCGTCCTATTATTGCAGCTCCAAAAGAGGGATGATCCACATATGCGTCCCCTGTTATCAGAACAAAATCAAGATACTCCCATCCTCTTTTTTTCATATCTTTCTTAGAAACAGGCAAAAAATCTGTCATTCCAACCTCCACTACATCCATCGCCATGATGGATAATATTTATTCTTTAACATATTTTGCTGTATTTTGCCCCAACCAAGGGGATATCCGTCTACACATACCAAATTCCATCCCTTATGACCTTCTATTTGAAGGGTTTCACCCTTTAAATAACGAATCACATTAGGATCTTCTAAAGGTAAATCAATGCTATTCTTAACCATATCTTTTGTAAGACCCATTGCCATTACATGCGAAGGCTCAAAACGATTCTTCTTCAAACTTCCCAACAGCCATCCGGAGCGTATAATCCTCAAACCGTTAAGATCAGGCACATCTTTAGGAACCAGATAGAGGTTATCTCCATGAATTTTAAAATCCCCTTCCAGTTTAACATTTATATTTTCTTTCATAAAGTTATAAAAATCTTCTAATACTTTGTCTGATACTTCACGTTTGGGAATAAATACTTTATTTTTTATCTCTCCCTCTTTTTTATGCAGGAGAACTAAGAAATGTCCTTCTCCCTTAACTTTATGGGGCCATAATCTAACAGCTCCCCTTAAACTTTCTCGTCCTCCTATCCATTCAGGCCTTCCCGGTGCAAAGCCATTTTCGTGGGGTATAGGAACGACTTCAAAATCGGGATGATTTTTTAAAAATTCTTCTATCGAACCCTCATTTTCTTCTGGTGAAAAAGTACAGGTAGAATAAAGCATATATCCCCCCGGCTTAAGCATTTTTGCAGCATAGGGAAGCATATTTCTTTGCATGCTGCAGCATTTTTCTACCCCGTGAGATTCCCAGTTCTTTAGAGCTTGCGGCTCTTTTCTGAACATACCTTCTCCGGAGCAGGGAGCATCCACTAATATTTTATCAAAGTACTCTTCGAGGCGCTCCGACAACCTCTCAGGGGTTTCATTGGTGATCACCGCATTTCGAATTCCTGCCATTTCAATATTTTTTATCAGCGCTTTTATTCTGGTTGCGCTGATATCATTGGCAAAAAGGACTCCTTCTTGTTTTAACTTGGCGCCAAGTTGTGTGCTTTTTCCTCCGGGGGCAGCACACAGATCCAACACTTTATCCCCCGGCTGAACATCTAAAACAGCTCCCGGTGCCATGGCACTGGGTTCTTGAATGTAATACAGTCCTGCATAATAATACGGATGTTTTGCAGGTTTGTCTTCTTCAGAATAATAAAAGCCTTCCTTACACCACGGTACAGGACTAAGTTGAAAATCCACCCGCTCCTTAAATTGATCTGGCTCTATCTTTAAGGTATTTACCCTCAATCCATAATGTCTTTTTTCTTCAAAAGATTTAACATATTGATTAAATTCTTCTTTAAGAAGATTTTTCATTTTTTCTTCAAATTGTACAGGTAACTTAATCAATGTATCTACTCCTCTTTATGATTATATAAATAGTATAAGCATTTTGTCTTGTTTCATCAAAAAAAGAGCTCTTCTTAAGCCCTTTTAAGAAAACATTTCAATATCTAAAAATTCAAAACCTATTCCTCTTTCTTTATTTTGCCATTTAACTTTTGCTTCTGTTTCAAATTGACCATAATCAAAATCTATCACTACTTCTACAATTTGGCCTATCTCAAATCCTTCAACATAACGGATTCTAAACCCTCCAGCCGAAAAATCCTCCATAGGATAGGAAAGCACAGTATCATTCAGCTTAATTTTAACTTCTGATTCATTAAGAAAACGTAGAAATCTTCTTTTGTCATTCGTTTGCAATCTTTTTCGCCCCCTATTGATATTAAATTATAATTTTCTATATATTAATATCGCCTGTTTGTATTTTATAATAATTACTATGGAAATACAATCAGATTTTGTCAAATTGTTAATGTTTGTAATTATTTTGTATGTATTATTTTCTTAAAATTACATAAAACATTGATATATAAATATTAAGCATGTTTCAAAAGAAAGGAGACTTCTTATGGCAACCGTGATGAACATTACAGAGATTAATATTATTACTGCTGATAAGTCCGATGATGTTTGGCTCATCGAAGGCGAAATTACCTTTGAAGAAGAATTAATAACCACATTTCAAGCGAGCTACAATTCTATAACAGGTGAATTTGAAGAATTAGCCCTTGAAACCGATCCAAAGGATTACGACGAAGATGATTTAAAAGAAATGATTTTAAAAGCTGTAGAGGATTATGAATAGATGAAATAATGCACAATATATAAGCCATGGCGAATGTTGCACCATGGCTTATATACAGACAATGATTTAGCAAATAAGAACCGGCTTAAAATCAATGTAGTCAGAGGAAACCAATTTGTATTCAATGCCATTATGTATTCCTTGTAATCCGAGATTAAAAGAGTCTTTTCCATGAAGATGACCGTAAAGAACTTTTTCAACTTTAAACTCTTCAAACAAATGTGTAAAAATTGATGGTTCAAGGTTTTCATTTGTAGGAGGATAATGCATGATGACAATGATTCTTTCATGTTTTGCCCTTTTAGCCGCCTGAAGAGACAATCGTAATCTTTTCTCTTCTCGCTCATAAATTTTCTGGTCATGGGCGGTAAATTTTATATCATTAGGGCAAATCCAACCCCTTCCGCCGCAAACGGCAAACCCTTCTGCTGGAACGAAATCATTTTGAATAAAGTACATATTCTCATAAATAGTATTTAATTTTGTCACGGACTTCCACCAATAATCATGATTGCCTCTGATAAAAATTTTTCTCCCCGGCAACTCATTGATGAACTGCAAATCAATATCTGCTTCTTCCAGTGTCATCCCCCACGAAATATCTCCGGGAATTAAAACTGTGTCTTCATCCGATATAATTTCCAACCAATTCATTTTAATTTTTTGAGCATGGTTCTCCCAGTTCTTACCAAACTTATCCATAGGTTTATCCACCGCTCCGCTTAAATGCAAATCACCTATTGCATAAATCGACATAAAATCCCTCTTCCTTGTATATCGAAAATTTCTTAACTGTTAGATTATATCATATTCATGCTGAAACGTAACCCTAAGAGTTTTCATCCGGCGAATTCCAAGTGATTTTATTATACTCTGCAAACTTAAGGATAGAATAGGGGTTGATCCACAACTCTTCCTTTGAAAAAGAAACATCCAGCATAATGCCCAAATGCAGATGAACCGGAAAATTTCCTACAGTACCGGGATCTTTCCCATATCCCGAATCCCCCATATATCCTAAACACTGTCCTGATTTGATTTCCTTCCCTTCGCTGATCTCAGAAGAATAGGAATCTAAATGAGCATAGTAAAAATATGCTCCACTGGGAGCTCTAATCCCTACTCTCCATCCACCCTTCTCATTCCATCCCATTTGCTCAACAATTCCATCCGTCATGCTGACAATTGGTATACTTCCCCTTTTATTATGCGCATCAATAATATCTGTTCCTAAATGTTTTCTTTTGCCGCCGTAATCTCTGGCTGCTCCCCATGAATCGGCATAAATATATTCGCCTGTATCAGGAATAGGAAAGACTTTAACATCCATTAATGCCTGCTGATATATGGTATAAATTTTTTGTACGTCTTTTTTATTATGTTTTTTTCTAATCTTATTAATATCTTCCATACAGAATTTAAAAAGTTCTTTCTGATCAATCGTACTGTTTTCTTCTACGATGAAATCATTTTCGAAAGAATAAAATACAATCGCTTCAATAAAATCTGTTCCTGTTACTTCTGAAATCTTTTTCAGCTCATATAAAATATCCCCCGAGATATTAAAGGCTGCTGCTTTTTCAATCAACGTCGGAAGCTTTTTACTGTCTTTATAAACACATTTTCTCATGAGAAAAATACTCATTAATAAAATGAATATCAAAAGAAGATATAGGGTATCATATCTTCCTCTCCTTTTTCTTATTATTTTTTTCCTTCTTCTTTTCATTTTGGCACCCCTTCATAGAAACAAAAAAGACAGATCCATAGGTTCTGTCTTATTATATGCTTCTATCATGGGAATCCATGTTAATTCTTTCATCTCAATAATCTGCATAGAAGAAATCTTTATAGCGTTTTAAAGCCTTTTTCTGCGCAGCACTTCTTACTTCGTTAATCTCGTCGTAATGCTCAGCTAAACAGGCAATGATTCTATGATCCAATTCATTTTTCTTTCCCATTTCGTCAAGGATAGATAATACGTCATTTTTCTCCATTCCCTGTCGATAAGGTCTATCCTCCGTTAATGCGGTAAAAACATCCGCGACACCTACAATCCTAGCTTCAAAAGAGATCTTATCTTCATTAATGTGAAAGGGATATCCTCCTCCATTTAAACGTTCGTGATGAAATGCAGCCCATGTACGGACATCTTCCAAACTCTCAAAGGTTTCTAAAATATAATAGGTATAAAAGGAGTGACTTTTTATTATATTAAACTCCTCTTTTGATAATTTCCCCGGTTTTTCCAATATCTCAATAGGAATGACCAACTTCCCCAAATCATGAAGATATCCTGCTGTATGTAGAAGCTTACAAGTTTCCTCTTTTAGGCCCAGTAACCTTCCCAGCATTTCCGAAGTAATGGCTACGCCGCTGGAATGGGTTGCGGTAAATCGACTTCGAAAATCAATCACCTGGCCAAACAACTTTGCCATATTGTCAAAATCATTTAAAGTAAGCTCAATAGCAGGATAAGTTACTGCCTTGGATAAAATAGGCTTAATATACTCAGAAACAGCTTCCAGCCAAAAATGCTCTTTTTCTGCGACCGCTTTTAAAGCTTCCAGGGCTTGAGGCAAAAATTTAGTCTTTGTTGAATTTAAAACTTTTGAGAGGATTCTATCCTTTTGACCTAAAATTTCTTCATCTTTCCTAATCAATATCTCTACTCTGTCTGCTAAATGAATAATATAGCTTTCTATCGGAATAATACTGCTACCAGATTCTGCCCACCCACTCCAGTTTTCATGATGGTATCGAATAATCTTAGCGACCTTTTTAAGAGGTTCAAACTGTCGGACTAATTTATATCCGATTTCTGTATGTCGATGAGGATTTTTCACTTCAAAGTGAAAGGTATCTATTCTTTCCTGCAGAGAAAGGGCACCGATATCGTGAATCAAGGATGCCATAATCATGTCAACCAGCTGTTCTTCAGATAGCCCCATTTCTACACCAATACGATATGCAATATAAGCAACCCGAAGTTGATGATGATTCATTTCTACACTCATAAAGTCAATTACCGTAGAGAGCGTAAGCATCATTTCAAACAAGGATATTTTTATTTTTCCTGTCATGAATGCATCCCCCTTAGTGTTCAAAAAAATGCCGTACAGATTTTCCGTTGAGATAGTTACACAGCCGTCCTTGATAGTGATTGTTTGCTCTCATCTCTGCTTCTATTTCATCTCTAATCTTCCACCAACTCGTATTCCAATTAACAAATAAAGTGTTTTCCTCAGGAGCCCTTCCTATTAGCCTTTGAACTACAATATGAGGGGAAAGATATTCAAGAAAATCTATCACTCTTCTTTTGTACTCTTCAAGGGATATCATATTAAATTCTTTGTTCTTAAATTGTTCACCCATGACTGTATTCTCTACAATATATAAAGAATGAAGCTTAACTTGGTCTATAGAAAGGGCTGACAGAATTTTTGCACTTTCTATAACATCTATTCTTGTATCCCAGGGAAGGTTTAAGATTAAATGAGCGCATATTTCAAAACCATATTTTTTTATTCTAAGTACCGCATCAATAAATTCAGCCAAAGTATGCCCCCGATTGATTTTAATGAGAGAATGGCAATTGACTGTCTGAAGCCCCAGCTCTATTGCAATATCAATATTATATTTATTCTTTAACTCCAATAAAAATTGCAAATATTCTTCTCTGATACAATCCGGCCTAGTAGAAATCGCCAGCTGAACGATATCTTCTTTAGCAGCCTGCTCCATAACATCTTTAAAAGTATCAAAAGGCATATAGGTATTGCTAAAGTTTTGGAAATAGGCAATAAATTTTCTTGCCTTGTACTTCTTGCTAATATATGCTTTGTTTTTATGAATTTGCTCGGAAACGGGTATAAGATTAGACAAATTTTCAAACCCCGCTCCTTCGTCTCCGCAGAAAGTACATCCCCCACATCCTGCTACTCCGTCTCTATTTGGACAAGTAACGGGGAGATTTATAGGAAGCTTATATACTTTTTCACCGTATTTTTCTTTTAGATAATCTGAATACTTTCTATATAAGTGTTCCATATTGATCATGCTGTCATCCAAATATTTCACAACCTTTATGTATTTTTATCGTTTTATTTATTATAGCATAAAGAAAAATGCTATAAAATATTTAGGGTACAGCCAATTTTTATTAAAACATCTTAATACTTAATTATTTAATGCCAGGAAATCAGAGGCATTTCCTATGCAATCCCGTAGGACTTTTAATTACATAAAGAAATTCAGACGAATTTCCTATGTAATAAAAAAAGAGGCTTACTTGATTTACACTAAGTAAGTCTCCTTTGATAAATTAAAATTTTCCGCCACCGCCGCCATGGGTAGTTCCACTGCTGCCGCTATGGACACTGCTTGATGAGCCTCCGGAATCGGAATTCGTCTGAATTCGTGTCTTTGTTGTTGTTTCTCTTAAAAAGTCATCTCTACTACTTGAAAGCGCAAAAGAACCTTTACCTTCATAGGTATGGTTATTTATTGTAACGGAACCCTTACTAGAAAGAGAAACTAATATTGTAGCAATTCCAGAGATAACAAAGGCTATAAGATATACATAGAAAGATTTCATTAACTTAAGAACTCTGTCAAAATATGTTGTTTTATAATAAGGTTCGCCTTCTACCCTGTGCTGTCCCTGAGGTACACCCATTTCAGCATAGGATTTTATATCGTCAATAAAAGCATTAGAAGCTTCAAAATAGTTGCCATCTGAAAGAGGACTTATCACATGATTTACCATTTCAGCAATTCTGCTGTCCGTAAAGATATCAATCGCTTTACCGGTTGTAGAGATCCAGACTTCCCTTTGGTCCATGTTAACTAACATTAATAACCCTGAAGCATCACTGCCAACGCCATAACCATTATAATCATAATAATCATCGGCAAATTCCATAGAAGATTTGCCTTCTGTATCATCCGTAATCACGATTACAGCATCAAGACTATAGTCCGTTTTTACACTATCAATAGACTCTTGTAATAAACTTTCTTCTTCATCTGTCAGATAATCTAAATAATCTTTAACATTATTTAATTCTCCGGCAATGGTACTAAATTGACTAATAACAATAAATATGAAAGCAATCAGAAAAGCATTTAATTTTTTAAGCAAAGAAGGCACCTCCAAACACAGATATTACCCATACAATAGCAAAAACAATCCCCATAAATGCAAACTGCCTTGATCGACTTATCGGTGTATCCCCTACTACTTTTCCTGTTTGGCCATTCACAATAAATATATGATCTTTCCCATTATATTTGTTATTTAAAAGATAAATAGGCAGCATGGAATATTCTTCACGAATATTTGAAAGAGATATCTTTTTGTCATGGGTAACAAAAGAAGAATAGCTGCTTATGGTTTCTTTTAGTCTTTCTTCCATGTATTTTTCTACTCTGCCTTTCATAACGCCTTCCGCTTCCGATGCTTCCACATCATATTTTTCAGCCATAAAACCGGACATATATTTCATAGAAAAATCGGTCAAATCATTATAATTGTATGGCTCAATCATATGCATAAACTTATCATCCAATTTCTTTGAGGCATCTACTGGAACTTTATGATATTCTGCACTTCCTCTGCGAAACACTTTATAATATTTAGTTTGTGTATAATTATAATTACCACTGGTCCAGGACCTCGTGCGAGTTCCTTCTCCGCTAATCATACCCTCGCCTTTACAATTAAACAGCCAAAATGGAGCGTATATTCCTGTGACCTTTTCAATTTCTTCTTTTCGTTTAAACTCCTTAGGTGCAAATAGACGCTTGTTGATCCAGTTTTTGTAGATTTCTTCAGCTTGAGCCTTTGTGATTTTAAAAGGAATAAGACTCTTTGGCTTAAATTTCCCTGAAAATCTGGATTTAATAATACTATGATTTCTGCAATATAAACAGAAAGTGGCAGAAGTCGTGGTATCAGCAATCAATTCAGCTCCACAACTGGTACAATGATAAGAATCCAAATCAGGCATAGTCTTCTCAAGAGTTTCTTCCACAGGAGCCTCTGTTTCAATCTCTTGTTTACCAAACTCACTAAAACAATAGTCACATTTCCACTTTTGAGAAGCAGGATCAAATTCTAAGCCGCCTCCACAATTCCTACACTTATATCCTTTTACTGAATCCATCTAAACTCTCCTTCTCCATTTATTTCCGAGGCCCTTTTTCCACCTTTATGTATTGCCCTGTATTTCATATTTTATCAAAAATATTGGAATACTTCTAGTCTTTATTAGCGCTAGAAAATTGTAAATTTTTTTGTCGAATTTTTGTAACATGTCCGAAACCCATTCATATACTGGTATCAAAGGAGGTGATAAATATGAAAAGAAAAATGGAAGTTCAGGGAGCAAGAAGAAATAAAAATAATAACGTATTGCCTGCCAGCATTAAAGACATTTTAAAAAGACTGATCGATGAAGAAGTAGTAATCGTATTAAAATCCGGAAAATGTGAAGAAGTTGATATCCTTGGTGTTGAAGGCAATCTCCTCATCGCTAGCCCCAATGGAGACATTAAATTTATTGATATCGATTGTATCTGTGAAGTAATTGCTGAACCTGAAGATGTGATTGAGGCACTCTTTAGAGAACGCTGCTGCAATTCTTAATATATGTTAATATAAATGGAGTTAATAGGACTCGTTCCTATTAACTTCTTTTTTGCTTTTATTTAAACTCTATTTTACATTCTATGTATTTCATGTTACACTTGTGTGTATACTTAATTAGAACAAAGGAGATTATTTCATGGAAAATAAGGTATTAGCCATTGTGGATGGCAGAGAAATCAAAGAGTCAGATGTATTTTCACTTATGCAAAACTTAGGACAGCGTGGAGCACAATTTAGAAGTCCTTACGGACAAAAACAATTACTGAATGAAATCATTGCTCAAGAATTACTTTACTCTGAAGCTTTAGAAAACGGATTCGATAAGGAAGAAAGCTTTGTTGTTGTATTGGAGCAAATGAAGAAATCCCTGCTTATGCAGTATGCTGCAAATAAATTAATGACTTCCGTTTCCGTAGACGATGAAGAAGTCAGAGCATATTTTGAAGCAAATAAATCCATTTTTGCCCAACCAAAAACTGTTGCTGCAAGTCATATTTTAGTTGATAGTGAAGAAGAAGCATTGAAAATATTAGATGAAATTAATAACGGTTTGGATTTTTCTGATGCAGCCCGCAAATACTCAAAATGTCCTTCCAAAGATAGCGGCGGTGCTCTTGGAGAATTCTCTCAAGGTAAAATGGTACCCGAATTCGAACAAGCTGCTTTTTCCATGGAACCCGGTGAAATCAGTAAGCCTGTTCAAACTCAATTCGGCTATCACATCATTAAAGTGGATCAAGTAAATGAAGCAAAGGAAAGTTCCTTTGAAGAAGTAAAAGATGAAGTGAAAAACCAATGCTTATTCAACAAACAACAAGAAGTATATATAGAAAAGCAAGAAGAACTAAAGAAAAAATATTCAGTAGAAATTCTTGACTAATTATATAATAAAAAACGGTGCCTGAGATAAGGTACCGTTTTTACTATATGGAACTTAACAAGTCTTTCATGCCTTTTACAAATTCATTTTTTCCGCCCTGAGCCGGATGTCTTACTTTATCACAACTTATTCCTAAGCTATTCAGATTCTCTTCTGCTTTATTCCCTACAGCAATAATTTTTTTAATACCAAATAATTCTATGATCTGTAGAAGGGGTTTCTGCCCAAGCTCCAGTTCTTTTTTAAAGGGTGCTCTATTGCTGGCTGGATTATCCTTTTTATGGGGATGAAAAGGAAAAGCGTTCCACCCTAAGGCAATAAGATTATGCTCAATAAGAGTACTCCAAATAATCGTAGCCGTAGCTTCCTTTAATAATTTGGTGTTCTCAGAAACCAACTTATAACCGTTTTCTCTGCCGAATAAATTTAACCCATCCATATTATGCATAAGCAAATGCTCACTGGTAAAAGGAACTCCCGTTAGACGGCACCCTCTGTACCCCGGGGCTTCTCCTACAAGTAAAACCTTAGGTCTTAATTGGTACATCTGATTTAGGTATATTAAAAGATTCTCCCTTCTTATGGAATTCTCCTCTAATTGATAAGAGTACTGATTAAATACATTCTGAGTAACTTCCATAGCTGCTAATTCTTCTACGAATTGGCTTAAGCCTTTCATAATTGAATTGTCCTCTTTCTTTATTTTATTATAGCTCAATATAATACAGTATAATATCTATGTAACTGCCATCTTTCATCATAAATCCCTCAGGGATTATACCTAATTTATGGAAACCTATTTTTTCATACAATCGAATTGCTGCCGTATTTGTAGAAACTACTGCATTAAATTGAAGTATCTTAAATCCATGCTTTCTTCCCTGCTTTATAGAATCCCTAACTAATTTTTCTCCAATACTTCGGCCTCTGCATCCTTTTTTTACTGCATAAGAAGCATTGGATATATGACCACAGCGTCCAATATTATTAGGATGTAAAATATATAAACCAAGGATCTCATCTCCATCCACCGCTACACCGGTATAGGTCTGAGATGCAAAAAAATTTTTTGCCTGTTCATAAGTTAGGCTCTCTATTTGAGGAAAGGCGTTCCCGTCTTCCACTACTTCATTCCAAACGTCTATCATGGATGGTATATCTTTGTCTTGATATTCTCTTATGATAATATTCATAATTTCATCAACCCTCGATATAATTTTTTATACCTTTAATAACAATCATTTTGTATTTGTTTCGTTTTATTTTAGCATTAATATAGATATTAAACAATAGGCACAAAATCGGGACTATGTCGCACTTTTGAAATAAGAAAGTTTGGTCTCTTGCAAGCAAAGCGAACTTTCTTATTTCAAAACAAAAAGCACACCAACCGAATAAGGTTCGCGTGCTTGGCACCCTTTTATAAAACAAAACAAGTGAATTCTTTTTAGAGTTCTTCGATCAAGTTTAGCAATTCTTTTATGCCATCAATCGCATAGTCATAATTCTCCGGATGTCCAAAACCGTACTTTGCATATATAAAAGGAATTCCCGCAAATACCGAAGCCTCATAATCGCCTTGAGTATCCCCAACATATACTGCATCATTAATATTATTTCTCTCCATTAAAAGCTTGATGTTTTCACCCTTGCTCTTTCCTGTATCTCCAAAACATTCATGGTCAGTGATATATTCTTCTATTCCTACTTTTTTCATAAACAATTCTATGTATCCTGACTGACAGTTGCTAACAATGAACAATCGATTTTTCTCAGATAATTTTTCAATGGTTTCCTTTACATCAGGGAAAAGCAGATTGTCCGTATTCTCATTTAAGGCATCATGTTCATATTCACAACATTTTTCCAATATCAATTTTCTTCTTTCTTCATCGGCATCAAAGAATAAATTATTTGCTATTACATCCATCGGCTTACCAAACTCTTTTTTCAGAGTGGCAGCTGTTATATAAGCAGCCGTTCCACCAATTTCTTGAATTGCCTTGTTCCATCCCTTTGCCACTACCTCAGTTGTATCCCATAAAGTGCCATCAACATCGAATATTATGTTTTTCATTACAAAAGCCTACTTTCTATTTCTAGTCTATAAGTGTATGATATTAGATATTCATCCTATAGTCAACACTATTAAACCTCTATAGGTAGGTTTAACGACACAAATTACTCAATTTTGAATCGAGACAAAGTACTGTTTAAGCTTCTCACCACTGACATAAGATTGTTTGCCAATATGGATAATTGTTCTGCAGAACTGGCTTGTTCCTCGCTGGTTGCTGTAACTTCTTCAATAGATGCCGCTCCTTCCTCTACTATAGCTGCAATATGTACAATCGCTTCCACCGACTGATCTTTTTGGATTTCGATATCATTAATCTTTTTCATGACCTCTTCAATCCGCTGAATCATATTCTGCATACATTCTGCCATTCTATTAAACGCATTGTTTGCTTCAAAAACAATGGCTTTCTGCTCTTCAAAGATCTTATCGGATTCTGTAACAACTGATACAGCTCGCTTCGTTTTGCCTTGGATGTTGGTAAGAATTGAACTAATCATCCTGGTGGCTTCCTTAGTTCCCATAGCTAATTTACGGATTTCTTCTGCAACCACTGCAAAGCCTTTTCCTGTTTCTCCTGCTCTAGCTGCTTCTATAGCTGCGTTAAGCGCGAGTAAATTGGTCTGCTCACTGATGCTTTCTATCACGTTAACAACTTGAATAACTTCTTTTGTTTCGTTGCTTAACTGTTGTATTTCTCCATGAATCGTATGAGAAGACTCTAATGCAGTCTTTGTTTTTTCATTAAGCTGTTCCATCGTATGGGATGCATAATCCCTTGAGCTTTCCGTTTCCTCAATGATATTCATAACATCTTGTATTTCTTTAATAATATGGTTGATATTTTTAGCCAGGTTCTCCATTAACATGGTAGTATGTTCAGCTTCTTTTGCTTGTACCATGGAACCTTCTGACAATTCATTAATTGCAGAGGAAACCTGGGTCGCTGCGTTTGCTGATTTTTCTGAAGCATTTCTAATAACCGCTGTATCTTGCTCTACTTTTTTTACTACGGTATCTGTTTCCAGAATTAAATTTCTGATATTTTCAATCATTTTATTAAAACTATCAGATAATCTTCCTATTTCATTTTTTCCTGTAATAGGACAGGACACAACGAAATTGCCTTGTTCCACTTTTCCCATCAAATCCATAATCACTTTTAATGGATTTGAGATACTAAAGGAAATCGTCATCCCTACAATAATAGCAATAATGATGCATAAAACGACTACTACTATGTTTCCGTGTCTAACAGCTTCCATTTCCTTCATTAAGGCTGAAACAGGTTCTTTGGTTATGATTTTCCACCCATTATTGGTCGTTGCATAGCTTATAACATAATCTGAATCTGTAAAATAGCCTGATAGATTTTCTCCATATATTTTATTTAAAAAGTCATCTTCAAGAACCGCACCTAATTTTTCTTCATCTATACTTGAAATGATTTCTTTGTTTTCATTGATTAAAGAAATCTCTCCACTGCCAAGATTGGCTTTTTCAAGGACTGAATGGATTCCTTTACTATTAATACTGATAACTATGCCGCCAATAGGCTCACTTGTATTTATACTACGTATTTGTGTGATCAAATAAACATATTCATAGGAATCAAATAACCCGGTGACCCACAGAGTTTTTCCATCCGAACCATTTATAAGATCTAATAATTGTTGGATTTGTTCACTTTTATTTATTGTCTTTCCCCCTGTTGAAATCGAAACAAATCCTGAACCAAAGCTTTCTCCGTTACTTTTTATAATATTAGCTGCTCTGATATGACTGTTCGAAGCTACAATCGAAATAATATCATTATCTATTTCCCTAACAATTTTTGTTTTATCAAAGCTGCTTACGGAGTCTAAGTTTTGTAAGTTATCTATCAGTTTCATGTTAGTATTAATCATTTTATGAATTCTTTCAAATTCTTCTATTCTAGAATCTATATTCATGGCAATCTGTTCAACCATCTTCCCAGAATAAGATCCTACTTTGTTTTTAACGGTTTGTTCAGCATTCAAATATGAAAATGTACCAACAACACTCAATGGTAAAATACTCAAAAGGATAAATGTAACAATCAGTCTTTGAGCGATTCCAATATTGTTTTTCATACTTAAATTAAAATTTCTAGTTCGTTTTTTTTTAGGGTATATGGTGTTTTTTTCAAACTTATTTTATTAAATTTTTTGAGCATGGTATCCCCCTCGATCTTTTGTAGACAAAATTTATACATCCAGTACTACAGTCTGATAAGGTTCAAGTATAATTGTTTCGTTCTCTACATTAAGACGGTCATAATTATTGATTAAGACCTTACTATTTTGATGCAGCAAAGGCAATTCAACCTTTTTATCCTGATAATTAGCAATAATTAATAATGTCTTGTCTTCCCCTTTTCTATAGAAAGCAAGTATATTATCATATTCTTCATAAACAGGACTGAATTTTCCATATACAATTGTTTCTTTATATTCCTCATCTTTGCGGAGGCATATTAATTTTTTATAATATGAAAGTACTGAATTTTCATCGTTAATCTGACTTTCTACATTGATGTCTTTATAATTTTTATTAACCACTAGCCATGGCTTTCCGGTGGTGAAACCTGCGTTCTGGCTAGTATCCCAATGGAAAGGCGTTCTGGCATTATCACGACTGTATTTTGACACTATTTTAAGTGCCTCTTCTGGAGAATATCCAGCCTTTAATGCAACTAAATATTCATCTTTTGTACTAATATCATCAATTTCATCAATGCTTTCAAACTCATTATTAGTCATTCCAATTTCTTGTCCTTGATAAATAAACGGGATGCCCTTAAGCATTAGCTGCAATGTTGCAAGCATCTTTTTGCTCTTTTCATTACATTCCCCTTCAGGAATATAATAGCTTACACCCCTTGGCTCATCATGATTCTCTATTATATTGGACATAAATCCTATATTTTCAGTTTCTATCTTGCTTCTAAATATTACGTCTCTATATTCATTAGGGGTAACAGGCTTTCTGTCAAACCAACCTTTTTCACTTGCTCCAATAAGATGGGTACTAAAATCAAATATTGAAGAAAAATAGCCATCCTCACCGATATAATCTCTTAACTCGTCTTCTTTATAATTAAACAATTCAGCCACAGTAAACGCATCATATTTACGGAAGGTTTTGTCTCGCATCTCTTTTAAGAAGACTCCTATGCCCTTGGCATGTTCAAGCATCTTTCCGGGACTGCAAAGCCCATCTTCTCTATCTGGAGGGAAATCTTCAAATCTCAGGTCCTTTTTTATATTGATGATGGCATCGATTCGGAACCCAGCCAGCCCTTTGTCAAGCCACCAATTAATCATCTTATATATTTCATTTCTCAGTTTTTCATTCTCCCAATTCAAATCAGGCTGTTCTTTTGCAAACATATGCAAATAATATTTATTCGTTCCTGGTATTCTTTCCCAAGCACTGCCACCAAAATAAGATCTCCAGTTACAAGGTGGTTGATCCCCTTTGCCTTCTCTTATATAAAAGTATTGTCCATATTCACCATCGGGATCCTGTAATGCTTTTTGAAACCATTCATGTTTGTCTGAACAATGGTTTACTACCAAGTCCATTAATACATACATATTTCTTTTCTTAGCTTCTGCTAAAAGTTCATCCATATCTTCCATAGTCCCAAACCTGGGATCAATATTATAATAGTCCGATATATCATATCCCTGATCTACAAAAGGAGAGCAATAAATTGGAGAAAGCCAGATAATATCTACTCCCAAATCTTTGAGATAATCCAATTTATTGATTATCCCCCTTAGATCTCCTATCCCATCACCATTAGTATCCATAAAGCTCTTTGGATAAATCTGATATGCTACTTTATCATGCCACCACTTTTTCTTCATCGAAGTACCCTCCTAAATTGTATGCTAATTATTTTATTGCTCCTTCTACCATGCCTCGAATAATTTGTTTCTGTGCAAATATGAACAATACGATAATCGGAAGCATTGCTAAAAAGGCTGCTGTTAATATCAAGTCCCATTGCTTAACATAAGAACCTACAAAACTGGTTACTGCAATTGGCAGTGTTTTGATTTTTCCGTTCAATCCCAGCATAAGCGATGGTAATAAGAAGTCGTTCCAAATCCAAACACCATTCAATATTAATACAGTCACTTGGATTGGCTTTAATAATGGAAACAGAATACGGAAAAATGTACTTTCCGGAGTACAGCCATCTATTAGAGCCGCTTCTTCTAACTCATAAGGTATTGCCTTAATAAATCCATGGAAAATAAATACGGACATAGAGCCCCCAAATCCAAGATATGCAAATATTAGGCCCTTGTAGCTATTGAGCATTCGGATACCTGTGAAATCAGAAAGTTCTCTAAAAGTTGATAATAGGGGCAGCATAACTACCTGGAAAGGAATGATCATGGCAGCCACAAGTGTCATAAATATAAAATTTGACCATTTCGTCTTGTTACGCACCAGAACCCATGCTGCCATACTGGAAAAAAGCGATAACAACGTTAAGCTTGCAATCGTAATAAATATAGAATTAAAAAAAGATTTCCAGTAGTTAAAATTCCTGTTATGAATAACATTATTCATATTTGTAAACATCTGTCCCCATCTTTCGGGCAATGCTATAGGACTAATAATAATACTTGCACTTTCTTTGGCCGAATTTATTACAACTAAGAAGAAGGGGAATAAAAAAATGAGTACGAGTATTATTGCCAAAACTTCCAGAACAAAAATACCTGCTTTTTTTGTTCCTTCTGGAATTTCTTTTATTACTGCATTTTTAGTCGTTGTAACATTTTGTACTTTCATCACATTTCTACCTCCCTCTTCTTGCTAATAGCAACTTGAGTCAGTGAAATAGCTGCAAGAATAATAAAGAATACCACTGCCTTTGTTTGTCCCAGGGCATATTGATTTTTTGTAATTGCAGTCTTATAGATATTTAAAGCCAATAATTCGGTTGAATAAATGGATACTCCATTTAGGATACGACTTGGAGCACCATTGGTAATTGCCAGGTTTAAGTCAAATTGTTTAAAGGAATTGATAAGCGTTAAGAAAAGACATATTGTAAATGTATTTGCGATTAAAGGCATTTTAATGCGGAATAAAGTAGTTAATTTGTCTGCACCGTCTACAGCAGAAGCTTCCAGTACATCCTTTGGTACTCCTTGTAATCCGGTAACATAAATCATCATAATATAACCCGAATACTGCCAGCTGCTTACAATAACGATTGCCAGTAAGGCAAGATTTGGATCTGTCAGCATAGAAAGGCTGCCGGGAACAAGCGCAGTAAATACTTTATTAAAAACAAACTGCCATACATAACCAAGCACGATTCCGCCAATCAGATTAGGAACGAAAAAGGCTGCTCTGTAATAATTCTTCCCTTTAACTTTCGATGTGCAAAGAAGAGCCAAAGAAAACGCTATTACATTCACCAAAACTATATTTATTAGAGAAAATATAAACGTTATAATGACCGAATACATATAATCATTAGACTTAAACATTGTAATGTAATTTTGAAGCCCTACAAAATTTTGAAACTTAATACCGTTCCAATCCGTTAATGAATAAAACACACCGCAAACGAAAGGAATCAGTACAGTCACTGTAAATGCAAACAACAAAGGAAACAGGAATAGTACGTTTATAATCTTCTTGTGGTTTTTACTTGGCATAAAATAAAAGCCTGCCAAAACCATAACCATACCGATGATTAAAAGAGCACCTCGCATCGGATTTTCACTTCTGCTAAAATCCATGATTAATGCAATGATTACAGCAACTATTCCGAGAACAATTGCTGCAATGGACAATACTTTCTTAAGCTTTATGTTCAAAGGAAATCCCCCTTTCTGTATTTTGGAACTTAATTTTTCAGGCGACTAATATTGTCGCCTGAAAAATTAAGTTTATTTATTTTAATTGCTATTTTAATGTACCAATTGCATTTTCCATTAAATCAACAAATCCGTTTACATCTACGTCTCCTTTTGCAAAGGATTCAAAAATTGGTCCTAAGTTGTTCATTGCAAATCCATCTGGCATTTTCGCCCAATACCATGGGTAAATTTTTCCTGCTTGAACCCATTTCATTAAGTCTGTTGCAAGAGGTGCTGTTGGTTGTGTTGTAGTAGATTTAAATGGAGAAATCATTCCACAGTCCTGTACAAGACATTTTGCGCCTTCTTCTGTGCTTGCAAGGCTGTTTAAGAAATCTTTACATGCTTGAATATTCTTTCCTCCGTTATATACTGCCCACCATGATGGAGCATCTGCAAGAATTCCATCTGTATCTTGTTCCATAAATGCTAATGGTGCTATTCCCATGTTAAATGTTACATTATAACTTGGAAGAGATGGGTCAATCCAGTTACCTTGATGAACAAATACTGTTTTTCCTTGCGCCCATAATGCCAATTGATCGTCGTAAGTACCACTGATTAAAGTATTTTTATCTGCGTAGTCAAACAGTAATTTTACGAATTTAGCATATTGAGTCATACGATCTCTGTCGATTTCGCCTTTTTTTAGCATATCAATATATTTTGTATCCCCATTTTCCACACCGGTTGAAAGATAAGAACCAAAGTTGTGGTTTGCTACAGACCACCACATTTGTCCTGCTTCTGCAGCCATAGAAGTTACAGCCACAATACCTAATTCATCTTTCATACTGTCGAGCTTTTCAAATGCATCTTTATATGCATTAAAATTGGTTAATTTTGCTGGATCAATTCCTGCTTTGTCTAATAAGTCTTTATTATATGTAAGTCCATAACCTTCAACTGCATATGGAAAAGCAACTACTTTGCCTTCTGGAGAAGTATATGCAACATCTGTATCTTGTACCCATGGTTCGTTACTTAAATCTTCCATGTAATCTTTCCAAATATTATAGTCTCCTTCTCCACCTATAACGAACATATCCGGCATATTGCCTGCTGCAAGATAACCTTTTAGTGTTGCACCTATATCTGCACCACCACCAATGGATTCTACAACTACTTCAACACCTGTCTTTTGTGTGTAAGCTTCCGCATACGCTTTTAGAGGTTCATCAATTTCAATCTTCCCATTAAATAGTCGAATACTTATGCCTTTGTTAGAGGTATTTGCTGTAGAAGAATTTTCTGTAGCAGTTCCAGAATCTGTTCCTGTGTTAGTAGAAGTAGTGCCTCCACAACCAACCAATAATGCTCCCGACATTGCTGTAATTAACAATGCTGAAATAAATTTCTTGAATTTCATAAAAACTCCTCCCCACTTTTAATAAATTGTTAAATATAACTTTTACGCAAAAGTTACAATTACGGTTATTATATTAGCACTATTATTATTGTTTTTCAAGTAGTTTTGAAAATTTATTTGAGGATATTTCATAATTCAAAAATCAAGAATGTGGATAACATTTGCTAAAATAACTGAAAATGTGCAAAAAAGGGTAGACTATCCCTGCAATAGATAGTTATCCACAATTATGAAGTTTC
>JAAYPH010000237.1 GCA_012519955.1 Candidatus Epulonipiscium sp. | reverse complement strand
ATTAAACACTGCGTCTGCCCAATACATAGGAAAGCATTTTCCTATGTATTGACAAATGGGCCATTTTTATTTATAATACTTTCGTTAATGCTTCCGTGGCTCAGGGGTAGAGCAATTCACTCGTAATCAATAACTTAATAACTTGCTGGCGTGGCTCAATGGTAGAGCACATCACTCGTAATGATGAGGTTGTGGGTTCGATTCCCACCGCCAGCTCCAAAAAAAATCCCCTAGTATTCCCATGAATACTAGGGTTTCTTTTTATCCGCATAATAGATTTACATAATTTTCCATTTATAATATCAACTTACAATTCATATCTGTTTAGTATGAATTAACCATTCCTACACCGGTTACGTTTGCCACTGTTTGCCCTTCATACAGAATATCGTCCATTCTGTTAGCCAAGTCCTCCGTTGCCAACAGTAAATCTTTTTTCTCCAGATTGGCATATACTCTCAAAATCATATCGGGCGTATTATCACCCATAATCATTTGAACCGTTTTCAAGTCAACTTTTCTTCTTAAAAGGTCGGTGCAAACGGTATGACGGAAACGGTAAGGGTTCATTCCTGCGGTCGGCAAGTCCGCTTTCCCCAACAAACGGATATAGTCCCTGCGGTAATCTTCATAAATACGCAAGTCACCCTTTGGACCAGTAAACAAGAATGAAGATGTTTTCAATCTTTCTTTGTTTGCTACAAGAACGGCGTTGCCGTTGGTTTCCGTTTCAAACTCTTTAATGGAATCCAAAACCGCTTGACTGACTTTTAATGTACGACACTGGAAATTGACCTTGCTATTACGCCCATTTTCATTTTTCAAATCCTTGATGATAGCACGATACGGGCTGATACGCTTATGGGTTTCGAGGTCATAATCAGCTTCTTTTCCAAGCGTCCTTGTAATGTCGATAGTTTTATTTTGATAATCAATATCGGAATATTTTAATGCAAGCGCCTCCCCGGGTCTTACCCCTGTCGTTGCCATGATCATAATCCAACAATAAATTTTCTTATTGGATTTTATCGCATCCAAAATGCTGTTGACTTCGTCCGCCGTGTATGGAACTACTTCCTCACCCTTCAAGGCTTTGGTACGAGGTTTTTTCATACCCGACATAAAGTTCTTTTCCAAAATAGCATTACCCGAATCATCATCCGAACACTCCTGAATAAACCGATGAAGCAAATCATAAGTCAGGGTTATTCTGCTCTGACTGTAATAGGTATCAGGAATATCACTTCCATGACTGGCGTACTTCAAATTTATCAAATCATTCAAAAACTTCTGTACGACTTTTTTGTTCAGCTCATACATCTTCAAATGCCCAAGTTGCTCAACAATATATTTTGAAGTATGCACATAACCGCCAAAAGTACGGTTCACCATAGTACTTTCCAAGCCAGCCAGAAACTCCATGTACCTCTCTGAAAATAATATGTCCTGATTACGCTTATAGGTTGGAATACCTAATTTCTCTGTTAGACCCTCTTTGGCAATGGGGGCATCCACCGCAACAGGCGCTACTTCCTTTTGTTCTGCAAGATACTCCCTATAAGTGTCCCACAGCTCCGCCTGCGTTACACCTGAAATAATCTTACGAATACGCTTACCGTCCTCATTTTTACCCAAGCTGAGAGCAATGCACCATCTTTGTTTTTGATTATCAAAGTAGGGCGTATGCTCTTTTTTTCCTGTTTTTTTCATGTTATCCCACTCACTTTCTGTAATATCCTCAATTAAAATTGAGTGGGTTTGATTGGAACGCCGTTTGCCTGAAAAGTCAATAGGCAAATTGGTATTTTGTGATGTTTCCGTATTTATACCGAGTAAACTATTGAGGTCGCACAATCGAAACAGTTCTTTTTTACTCCCCAAGGCCGGGAGATCCCCACAGCTGACCAAGTCCATAATTTCCTCGTCAGTCAAGCCGGTTAGTTCCTTGATATCGTTGATTTTCATAAGTTTTGTTGAGTTCTGCATTTTTCGGTATCCTCCTTAATTTTAATACCTCAAATACAGAACTGTTTATTTCTCCGTTTAACTCAATAAACCACCACAGCACCCCTTAATTGTTACCCATACGCCCCATACCCCTTGAAACCGCTCTGGGTTTGTTTGGAGCCGTTTTCAGCCCTTTTGAATGCACTTATACCGCCCACACCATTTACCACTAGTCTGGTCACTGTTGGACATATCACAGCACCTTCAGGAACCACCCCCACCGCACCTTTTTTTGAAAACTCTTGTTTTTCACTCTCAAAACTATCATTTTTCAAAAAAATATTATTACCACCGTACTTTTACCATCCATAACACCAAAATCAAATAAACTGTTGTCAAAACAATACTTGTAAATAACAATTTCCAATCATTTTTACTCTTTTTGTTGTTTGGCGGTCGCTTGAACATATTAAACATTTCAACCCAAGACAGCCAGAGTTTATAGACTTCTCTCAACAAGCCATTAAACTGTTTAAGAAATTTTGAATTTTTCATAAAGTGCCGACACCTCCTGTACTTTTATTAATATCACTAGCCTAAATCATGTAGAAAAAGAAATGCAGACATAAAAAATAGGCAGGGTTATTTCACCCTGCCCATCCGTTTAAAATTAATCATTTACGACACCCCAACGATAAGCAAGTACCTTGCAAATCATCTCTATTCCTTTCGTGTCCTTAACATATTGAGTGTCAGGCGGCATTATGATATGAGCCACACATATTTGTTGAGGGGTGTATATCCTGTATTCATTGTTATACTGTTGAAATATCATGTTATAGAATGTATTCATAAAGTTAATCCCCCTTACTTTTCATATCGTTAATTAAATCAGCTGAAGCGTATGCCACTGAACGCAATGAACCAACAAAATAATCAAGAGTAGCGTCATCACCAGTCAAACAAACTGTAATGTCGAAAAGACGAGCTACATTCCCACTATCATCCATTAATTCAAAGTTAGTGTTGAATTTACCTTCCATGAAAAACCTACCTTTCTAAAATTTATTTACTTATAATGCAAATCACGTCGTTTACAACGACATAAAAAATCCCCTCTATGTCCTTGACCGACATAAAGGGGAGAAGAAGTTATTAATCTTCTATTTGCATTTCCGAATACATATCATAGTATTTTCTATATAGTCCATGTTCTTCATTTAATAGATTGGCAAGATTACTTCCCGTTAACCCCCCAAAAACTTTATCGAGTTCTTCAAATGTAGGTTGTTCTTCCGACAACTCTAATTCGTAGATGATTTTTTCTATTGGATGTTCAAACATATCATGATTTAAATCAGCGGGATAAAGTTTACTATATTCTTCCCACTCTTGTTTATCTATTTTTCCGTCTTTATTTTTATCATATTTAGAGAAGTTTGACTCTCCATTTTTGCTGTATTTTATTTCTACTTCAGGGTCTTCATAAACATATTCATCTGTATATCCATCAGACCCGTTAAACCTTAGATTGAATGTTACACCAGTGTTTTCAAACTCAAATCCTTCAACTTGTAGAGCTAATTTTAATTCTATGGTTATCTCATGTTCCGCTAAATCTATTATATTTTCTTGAGTCTCAAACCCAAACAGCACCTCATGCCTTTCTGGTGTGCCACTATATTTTGGTACGTTTGTCCACTCTCCAAATCTTGATTGAGAATAGCTGTATTGATTCCCCCCAATGCTAACCGTTGCAATCTGTTGTCCATCGAAAGGAATTTTAATATTTCCTCCGTACCCATTTTCAATATCAGTGTAAAAAACCAAACTTTTACCATCAAATGAAACGTTCTTTAAATATACGTTTATATATCGGACAACTTCCTTAAATCTTGTTTGGTCAGTCCATTTTAATTCAACTGTCTGTACTTCATTATACAACCCAAAATCTTTCTTTGTTATCTTACTATTTGTTTCAACTATTGTTGTATCTTCATCTTGAGCAATTGCAGATATGTCATCATTAACATTAGATGAACACCCAGTTAATGCTAATAATAAAATCATTAGTGTTATAAGTTTATTTCTCATTGCACATCTCCTTTTTAATTATTGTCCTGAGTTAGATGGGTTTGAAAACTTTCTCTTGGTTACTCTATAAGCATATCACCTGATGTATTACCTGAAATAGGGTCTATTGCTTTTTCAACCTTATCTACAGGAATTCCTCCACTTGTATCTCTGTTTCTGTATTCATCCATGATTGAATCTGATATTTTTTGAGCTGCCTCTTCTTCTGACTCCCTGTTCTTATTTAATTCTTCCATTTCCTTAGGAGTCGGTATGTTTGCTGGAACTGTCACTATAAGCGTATTCAATATCAAATAGCCTTCTTCTATTTCTTCATCAGTTTTATCAGGATTAAGTTTTTTGTAACTATCTATTAACTGTTGTTTTTCCTCTGGTGAATGTGAGGGTGGTACTCTATAAGTTATAGTACCCTTCTCTTTATCTTCAGATATTATTTCCCAATTACTATTCTTTTGTTGACTAATGTTTGGTTTAGGTTCAGCAGGTTTTTCTACTGGTTTAGATGGCTCAACAGGCTTAGTTTGTTCTGCTGGCTTACTTTCCACAGGCTTTTCTACTGGTAAACTCTCTGAACTCTCAATCTCTTCAATAGGTTCAGCTTCGTTATCAACGATGCCTTCTAACTCTTCGCCCCCAGCTACATTGTTACCTACCATAGTTCCGTATTCTGCTGTTGTTACATCTTCCTCGGCCAGTGGTTCGTCCGGTTCAATGATATCATCCGTAGGTACTGTTGTCGATACAGGTAATACTTCTTCTTGTTGATTCTGCCGTATGATATAACTGCCAACAAACAGGGCAACTACCAAAACAACTGAACCAAACGCAATGAATATTCTCTTTTTATTCTTCATATGTCACCTCTCAAAATATATATATTATTCTCAATGAACTTCACCCGAGCGGTGACCATGCCACCGCTCGAGCGTTGTCCACGAGAATAAAAAAGCAGCGTGCAGACTTGACATCCGCACACTGCGATGATTTTACAATCATGCAAACACAGCATCATACCCATTACTATTGCCATAAATGACGTAGCAGAGTATAATAGCTGGTACAGCTAACGCTGTTGTGTAGAATGCCTAGAACATTCTGCATAGGTCGGTTAGGAGTTCGCACCTCCTAGCCGACTGCCCGCATTTTTTATTCTCACTGCTATTATAATTCTTTTCTTCTCATAAAGCAAGGCTATATATACCATGTTATGCCACTTCTCCATCTTGAGTAGCGGTATTTTTTTCGCATATGACCAGTTTGTTTTTACTGTCAAGGTAAACACCGCCTTGAATAGCCCCAATTTCCAACAGAACCTTCAACTTCTGCTCGGTGATCTCCGTTCTTCCGTATCTGCTACTTACCACCTCATACATCGTTTGGTTTTTCTCGTCCGTATGGCTACCAATCACAATGTAGAAAATATTCGTCATGCCGTCATAATCAAAAGCAGGAGAGAGGGTACTAATACCCGTTTTGACCATATAATTCGTAGTATGAAATCCTTCTTTATCAAGTTGAAGAGTACCATCCTCACCAAGTATAAAACCATACACAGGCACACCGCTTTTGATACTGTCCTTGACCTGTTTTTCTGTCATACCGATAAAATCCTTTGAGCCACTGTTATAGACCATATAGCCAATAACTCGTTTACCCAAATCCTCACGATTGACTAAATACTTATTTCCCATGCACATAATTCTAATCTCCTTTTCATTTTAGTTTATTCAGTTTCCTAAACTGTAGGAGCATTGTAACGCTGGGGTTTAGGGGCGTCAACAGAGAATTTGCAAGAAATACCAGTTATTTTTCTATGGCAGTTGTAGCCATTGAAAACACTTAGTCAAGTATAAAAACAGGGTAGTTGTATTTTGTATTTCTATTCCATTTTGTTTGACTGGTATTTATATATATCTTTAGGGCAATGGAAGAGGAAACCCCTTAAACCCAACCAAGTCAGATTTAAAGGGATTCTGCTTTAAAGAAACCACTATCCGTATTTCAATAATAAACTGCACCAAACTATTTTTTATGTACACTCTGCAATTCATTTCATAAACCATAACGGAATCCATTCCATTTCATAAAGTTAATTATTTTATTCATATTGTCGCACCCTGCCAATTTAATTTAACCGACCATTCTATTTTAAAAGTTCGCACTCCATCAAACGTATTTTTACCGTCCCCCGACTGCACCCCAATTCTTTGGCAATACGACTTTGAGAGAACCCATCACGAAACAACTCGCATATCCTTTGTATATCAATATCATCCCTATGTGCAGGAGCTTTTGATAACTGCAATTTCTTTTCTAACTTGTTTATTTTATCTTCCATCTGTGAAATGATTATATCTTTATCGTTTATCTCCTCCTCTAATCGTGCAATCTCGGTTAAAAGCTGTGACTTATCTTTTTCTTCGTATGAACTGACTTCATCAATATTATCACCATAATCATATAAGTCGCTTTCATTCATATAGTCGTCAATCATACCCATGTTATCACTCCTAAATTTTTTATCCCGACAAACTTTTGAAAAATACAATTTTCAAATACAGGTCGTTTTCCTCTTACTGTTTATCCTTTTTATCTAAACTGTACTATATAGAAAACTCATTCTGTTATAGCATTTCATTTCATAGCCACTTACTATTTTTTCAAATCAATTTAATACTCATAGCCAACTTGAATTTTTAACAAATGTAGATAAGACATTCCTGTTATGCAGATTATTCAAACTGTATAACAGGAATTTTTTCATGCAGAGGGGAGGAGGTTATCCAAAATCCAATTCGCTGTTATCCTCATATTCTTTTATCTTTCTATAAAAGGTTGAGCGTGATACCCCTAACAGTTTACTCCCCTTAGATAGGCTAATTTCATTATTCTTTACAAGTTGGTATATCTCGTCAAAGTCATCCAAGCACTTTTTAGGTCTGCCTTTATATTTTCCTTCTAACTTGGCAATTTCAATGCCCTCCCGCTGTCTTTCAAGCAGACATTCCCTTTCAAACTGTGCCAATCCTGCAAACATAGTAAACATGAGCCGTCCTTGAGGTGTTGCCGTGTTTATATTTTCTTTCTGGCTGATGAACTCAACATTTTTCTGTCGCAGTATTTCCACTAAGTCCAGTAAATCCTTTGTAGAACGTGCAAGCCGTGAATAACTCTCCACAATCACGACATCCCCATCCCGAACAAAGTCAAGCATCGATTTTAATTTAGGTCGGTCAGTATTTTTTCCTGTCAGCTTTTCTATGTAGATTTTTTCTACCCCCAAATTCCCCATTATTACTTCCTGTCGTTCTGTATTTTGGCTTGTAGTTGATACACGTATATATCCTACCTTCATTGTAAATCCCTCCATATCACAAGTATTGTTACTGTAACAAATCTCTAAAAAATCCCCATGTCCCACATGGCTATACCCCAGCAGAGCAAACCGCCAATATACCCATACACTACAAAAGCCGTACCAATTAAACAGGCAGGGAATATTAAAGCACCTTTTAGAGCATCGTTTCATTTAACACTTTTATCTATTTTAGAGCAGATTTTTAGGCTCAATTTTTACTTTTATCATGCACCCAAACATAACAAAAGCACCCACCTAAAAATAGATGAGTGCTTCATAAATAAATGTTAATAATTGTACCAAATGACTTCTATTCGGGTGTTGTCCACTTTACCGCCGACCCCAGTCGAGGTAATGAATTCTTCTCGTCGCCAATTATTATCTTTGGTAAGGTATTTGTTATAAAGAGCTAAATCATAATTACTGACAAGTATTCTGCATTTGGCTTTCTGTATACACCTTAAAAACTTTTCTTGTTCATCATACCCAAAGGATCGGGCATACACCTTGCCAAGATTTTTGGGCATTTTCTTTGAATACTTTTCTCGGATTGTGTCCGACAAACAATCCGCATTGTCAATATCAATGCCATCTAATAATTTTCTTTCATCTTCAACGCTGATATAGGACGGGTCACAGTACATCATTACTCTTGGATTGTTTATCCATCTGTTTAGAATAAGGTAATTCGGGTTTATATTTTCATCAGGTATATCATCATCAAGAAACGTGAATTCTCTAAAAAAGTCAACTGCATCAATTTGATAAATCTGTACGCCCTCTAACCGCTCGGCGCAGTCATATAACTTCATTACCTGCTTTAGGTAATGGTCGGTATCCTTAAACTTGTACTCTGTAAATGTTTGACCCATGCCATCACGACTGCACTGAAAGACATAGTATGTAGCCATAGCCAAAGTAATATCTGAAACAGATTCCCCAATATCCTGCGTCCGCTCAATATATCCTCGTTCCGCTTTTAACTCATAAAGTTCAATCCAGTTTGAAAGCTGTTGTTTATATTCTTCTCTAAAAACACTATCACTTTCTAATGTTGACTTTAATGTTTGGATTGCCCCTTTTACAGATGCACTTATTTTTCTATCGCCATGTATTTTTTGAGAAGGTGTCATTACTTCTTTTCTTATTTCGTCCAACACCATATTGGCAGTCGTAGGAGAAACAATCTTTTTTAAAAGTAATAGCTGTCTTAATCTTTCTTTCTCCTGCACTTCCAAATCAATTTCAGCGTTATCAAAAATGGCTTTTTGTTTGTTAAATTCATCTTGGCTATATTCCGTTTCATCATAAAGACGGTGAATTAATTCTGTTGCCATTTCCCTATGTGACAGCACCCGCATAAGAGCCTGCAAGCCCGAACTATAATCATTGTAGCACTCAATTTTATGCCGTGGTTTATTGAGAAGCACCCGACACATACCACCAAAGGGAGTTACAAAGATGTCGCTATCATCATAATTCAGTCGGTCAGCTATGAAATGAGCCATGCGACCCTTACCGCCATAGTATGGAGCAATGGAAAGAGTAGGCTTACTTTTCATTGGCACCACTCTTTTCGTTTTTCTTATCGTCCTTTTTGACTGGAAGTTCAATCCCTAATTTATCACGGTAAAAGGCAATTACTCTTTCTGGTTTATCCTTAATCCGAGTAAGTACGGCATATCTGCCCGAAGTGGTGCGAATATATTTTTCTGTTGCCAAAACTGACCGCAGGGACTTCATTTCATAACTGTTATACCCACAATCCAATGCAAGCTCATTAAACATATTTACAGGCACATAGCAAAAATCAGGTGTAATGAGGTCTTTGTCGTCCTTGACATATGATTTTACTTGTTCAAGTAAATCAATAAATTTATCTTCCTTATTATCCAAGCTAACCTTCGTTTCGGGTATATCCAAATAATTCAATTCAATCTGTCTGTATAAGTCACGATAATATGTATTTCCCAGCACAACCCCAAACCGTTTGAGTTGTTTAATATCATCACTCAAATTAAGAATGGAAGTAACAATAGAACCATTTTCTTTTCCATCTAATATACTCAATACTTTTAGGCTCTCTTCACGAGTAACTTCATCTTTATATCTCTCTATTTTGAAAGAGAACCGCTTTTCATTATCTGCTTTTACGCTATCGTCCGAAACATATATGGTAGCGTTAGCCTTATCAAATTCCCAACGAACATTCTTTTGCTCCGTTTTTTCTTTTTTATCAGTAGTTTTGTTTTCCATTTCCATGACCTCCAATTTGTCGAAATATTATATATATTGTAGCATACTTAAATTGGAAATGGTATATAAAATAGAAGGCTCTTTGTCAATAGTTGGGGTAGGAATATTAAAAATTCCTGCCCTTTACTTGCGTTGTGGGTGTTTTAGTGTTATGCAATTGGTTTTGATATTTTTTTGCACACTTAATAAGCCAACTCGCGTT
>JAAYPH010000028.1 GCA_012519955.1 Candidatus Epulonipiscium sp. | reverse complement strand
CGCGTTCATTTTACCCTTGACAATCTCAAGGCGGACTTTTATAATTGTCAAGGCGAAATTGAAAGTAATTTAAAGCAATTCTATAAAACATTGTGCTATTTTTTCATGTTTAGTTTACAGAGCCTTTAAAATCATATATCCACCCAATTAGTTCTTGAAATACGGTGGTATTAAGAGAATAGATAATGTTTTGACCTTGCCTTTCGGTTTGGACCAGATCGGCCTGCTTTAATATACTTAAGTGGTGGCTTAAAGAAGGCTTACTGATGTTAAATTCTTCAGCTATCTCCCCTGCAGACATATCTTTTTCCCGTAGCAGTTTCAGAATTTTTCTTCTATTCTTATCCGACAAAGCTTTAAATATACTATCCAACGCATTCACCCCTTTCAATTAGATATTTAGATATTTATCTAAATATCTAATTGAATTATATCATTATTTTTTTATTATTTCAATATGGAATTTATATTATTCCACATTTTTAATACCTTGATCTAATATAAATAAAATGTATTAGTCTAATAATAGGGGGATATATATGGATTATGTTTATTTGCCTATGGTTCCGCCAGGGCAGCATAGGTTGCCGCCCTTGCCATATCCATACGATGCACTTCAGCCAATTATTAGTGCTACCACTTTACGCATTCATCATGATCAACATCATAAAGCTTATGTAGATGGGTTGAATAAAGCAGAACTAAAATTAGTAGAATTAAGAAGAATAGATGATTTTGAGTTAATCAAGTATTGGGAAAATGAACTGGCTTATAATGGTTCTGGGCATATTCTGCATAGCATTTACTGGACTATTATGGCACCTGTTGGAACGGGAGGCAGACCTGGCCGCGAGACTCTTAATCAAATCAATCGGTATTTTGGAACCTTTGATGCCTTTCAAACACAATTTACAAATGCGGCAGTCAAGGTTGAAGCATCTGGCTGGACCGTACTTACATGGCAACCTACTTGGCGCAGACTGGAAATCCTTCAGGCTGAAAAACACCAGGACTTGACTCAGTGGAGTGGCATTCCCATATTGGTAGTGGATGTTTGGGAGCATGCTTATTATCTGGATTATCAAAATAGACGTCAAGAATATGTAAACGCATGGTGGAAACTTGTTGATTGGAATGAAGTAGAAAGAAGATTGTTGCTCGCAATGAGGGGACAGGTGCCTATGACAAGGGAGGAGTATAGATGGCATTAGGGGACAATGATGTCCCCTTGTTTATTTAAGCCCTCTTGCTGTATAATAAGCGATATAAAACAAAAGAAAGGGTATCAAGATGAATTTATTATCCGCTGAAAATCTTACAAAATCTTTTGGAGAAAAAATATTATTTAAAAATATATCCTTTGGAATTAATGAAGGGGAAAAGGTTGGAGTAATCGGTATAAATGGAACGGGCAAAAGTACTTTTTTAAAAGTTCTTACTGGAATAGAAGCGCCTGACAGCGGCAATATATCCACTGCCAACGGTTTAAGGATAGAATATCTCTCTCAACATCCATCCTTTGAAGATGATGCCACCGTACTCCAACAAATATTTAACGGGAACAATCCAACCATTGAGTTGATTAGAGAATATGAAGACACATTAAACAAATTAAGTGTTGATCCGGAAAATAAAACTTTACAAGAAAAATTATTAAAACTTAATCAAAAAATGGACAGTGCAGATGCCTGGTCCATGGAAAGTGAAGCGAAAATGATTTTGACCAAATTAGGAATATCTTCCTTTGATGCAAAGGTAGGAACGCTTTCAGGAGGACAGAGAAAAAGAGTTGCTTTGGCTGGAGCCCTCATTCGTCCATCAGATTTATTGATATTAGATGAGCCTACCAATCACATTGATAACGACACCATACTATGGCTGGAAGAGTACTTGAATAAGCGCAAAGGTGCACTGATTATGATTACCCATGACAGGTATTTCCTTGACAGGATAGCCAATAGGATCATAGAGTTGGATTCAGGACAGCTTTATGAGTACAAAGGAAATTACAGTGATTTTCTTGAGGCAAAAACCTTGAGGGAAGAACAATTAAAGACCATGGAAGACAAAAGACAGAGTTTATTAAAAAAAGAGTTGGAATGGATAAGAAGTGGAGTTAAAGCCAGAGGCACAAAGCAAAAAGCCAGGATTGACAGGTTTGAAAGATTAAAAGAGCAGGCAGTCAATATATCTTCTGACAAGATGGAAATCTCCGTAGGAACAAGCAGATTAGGCAAAAAAATTATTGAGATAGACAATATTAGTAAATCTTTTGGGGACAAATGTTATATTAAAAACTTTAGTTATACCTTATTAAGGGAAGACAGAATTGGAATGATCGGGCCTAATGGCAGCGGCAAATCAACTTTGCTTAATATTATTGCCGGTGTGTTAAAGCCTGATTCAGGAAAAGTAGAAATAGGCGAAACCGTTAAAATAGGATATTATACTCAAGAAAACAAAGAGATGGATGAAAACCTTAGAGTAATAGAATATATTCGTGAAGAAGCTGAATATATAACTACGGGGGACGGATCTAAAATCAGTGCGTCTCAGATGTTGGAAAGATTTTTGTTTCCCCCTTATTTACAATGGACTCCTATTTCAAAACTTTCCGGGGGAGAAAAACGAAGATTATATTTGCTTAGAATACTTATGAGTTCACCCAATGTACTGCTTCTGGACGAGCCTACTAATGATTTGGATATTCAAACCTTAGAAATATTAGAGGAGTATTTGGACGAGTTTTTAGGTCCAGTGGTTACTGTTTCCCATGACAGATATTTCCTTGATAAAATAGCAGAAAAGATCTTTGCTTTTGAAGGGGAAGGGATGATCAAAAGTTATCCCGGAAACTATGAAGATTACCAAAATAAAATTAAGAATAAAATAATAGAAGAAAAAAATAATCCTCCTGTAAAAGAAAAAAGAGATACGCGGATTAAGAGCAATGAAACAAAGCTTAAATTTAGTTATAAAGAAAAACAAGAGTACGAGAATATAGAAGGCTGGATTGAAGAAGTAGAAAATGAATTAAAAGAAATCGAGAATCAAATCAATAATACCCAAAGTGATTATGTACTTCTTCAAGAATTGGTTGATAAGCAAAGAGCATTGGAAACAAGATTGGAAGAATTAATGGAGAGATGGGAATATCTCAATGAACTCGCTGAAAAAATTAATGCTGGTAAATAATTATTTTTATCTCTTTCTGTTAACAATAAGTGCAATTATGATTGCAAGGATCGCTCCTAAACAAAGTATGCCGCCAAAAATAACAACTATACCGGAAACTGCCATAATCATCTTACGCTCCTTTAATTTTTTATATCATTATAGCATAGTAAAGAGGCTGGAACAATATTTCCAGACTTTAATTACGACGGAAATTCTTCCGGATTTCTTATGCAATAAAAAATAAAAGATTAGTTTTTGAAATTTCTTACAAGAAGATTTTTAACTTTTTCATCTTCAGCGTTTTCCAGCATTTCATATCTTTTAATGCCTAATCGGGTAAGGAGCTGCAGTGCATTGATATTGTCAAAAGGAGTTTTCATTGAAGTGCCATTGGCATACGCATCTACCCTTTTTGTTCCTTCTTCAATGGAATTAATCGTTCTTGGTCCTCCGACGCAGCCCCCGATACATCCCATGCCTTCTATAAAAGTAGCATCTATTTCACCTTTAAGAAGTTGATCCAGTCCATCCTTGCAATTTTTAGCCCCGTCAAAGGCTTCTGATTTAAAAGGAATGTTAGAATGGGGATCCAGTCTTTGTACCGTTAATTCTACAGCCTTACTAACCCCTCCGGTTCTTGCATAGACTCTTCCTGTAAATGCAGCTTCTTCTCTGTTTTCTTCAGGCAGGTTTTTAAGGTCTATGTTCAAAGCATCAAATATTTCGTATAGTTCCCTGAATGTGAGTACATAATCAATGGCATCCTCTAAATCCTCTTCTTTCGCCTCATTCTTTTTGGCAATACACGGGCCTATAAATACAACTTTTGCATTTTCATTTAAGGCTTTGATGACTCTTCCTGCTGCAATCATAGGTGATACGGCTGGGGACATATGGTCTAGCAGGGTAGGATATTTCTTTTGTATCATGTTTACCCATACAGGGCAGCAGCAGCTTGTGATAAAATACTCTTTTTTATTGTTCATAAGATGTTTATATTCATAGGCTTCTTTCATCGTTAGGATATCTGCAAAGGTTGCGACTTCAATCATGTCTGAAAAACCAATCATTTTTAAAGCAGTTCTGATTTTTCCCGGCGTAATAGATTCATCAAATTGCCCCGCATAGGCGGGAGCTATGGCGGCAAATATCGGATATCTTTTTTCTTGGAGCAAGTTAACAACGGGAATGAATTCAATTTTATCTGATATGGCACCAAGGGAACATTCCTCGATACATTGCCCGCAGCCGATGCATTCTTCGAAATCGTTCATACAACCTTGGCCGTGGATAGGGCAAGAACCTTCATGGAATCTATTGCATTGTTCACATATATTTTCAATCACCGATACCAGTGGCTTTTTGATTTTATCTAACAGCAGGGCTTTTCTCGCTTCTTCTCTTAAAGATTTATTACTATTTATAGGATTCAGTCCCATTGCCAACCGAATATAACTTTCTACTATTTTTCTTTCTTTTTCATCTTTTATATTTTCTATAATCTTATGAGGAAGCTCTTCGATTTCTTCTTCTAATTTTCCGAACCAAGCCAGTTTGACCAGTTCATTAAATACTTTCATTCTATACTTTTGAATATAATTATTTGTTGTATTACTCATAGATACCTCCATTATTGATTTCTATTTATAAGATACCCTTTTATCTTAAAGATATAACTTTTTATTTAGCAAAAGGTCTTGATTTCTTGTATAAGATATATTATTATTTTTATGTTCGAACATTTTGTGTATTTTTTAGTCGAATGTTCATATATATAAATCCGGCGATATGGGCCTGATGTTTCTACCGAACTACCGTAAATAGTTGTAGGCTATATAAGAATGCATATTTTATAGGGAGTGATCAATGTGAAATATGATGTACTTATTGTAGGGGCAGGACCGGCAGGAATTTTTACTGCTTTAGAGATGATCAAGAATAGGCAGGACAAAAAAATATTAATCCTTGAAAAAGGAAGCCCAATTGATAAAAGACATTGTCCAAAAGAAAAAACCAAAGTATGTGTGTCTTGTAAGCCTTATTGTCATATTACAACAGGTTTTTCAGGAGCAGGGGCATTTTCGGACGGGAAATTATCTTTAAGCCATGAAGTAGGAGGAGATTTACCTCAGCTCATTGGAAGTGATTTTACTCAGGAGTATATTAAGTATACGGATCAAATCTATCTTGATTTTGGAGCCGATACGAAAGTTGAGGGTTTGGATAATACAGAAAAAGTAAAGGAAATCAGAAGAAAAGCTATTGAAGCTGGACTAAAATTGGTAGATTGTCCAATAAGACATTTGGGTACGGAAAAAGCACAGGAAATATATCTTAAAATACAAAACTATCTTTTAGATTCAGGAGTAGAGATTAGATTTAAGACGGCAGTAACGGATATAATTGTTGAAGATGGAGTGGTTAAAGGGATTAAAATCGTTGATTCCGCAACTCAAAAAAATGAAAATATTGTTTACGGGGATAGGGTTGTTATAGCTACCGGCAGAAAGGGAGCAGATTGGCTTAAAACCATGTGTGAAAAACATGGTATTGCTCACCATGCCGGAACGGTAGATATAGGTGTGAGAGTAGAAATTCGCAATGAAATTATGGAGAAAGTCAATAATGTTCTTTATGAATCCAAATTAATAGGCTATCCGGCACCGTTTAAAAATAAAGTAAGAACCTTCTGCCAGAATCCAGGGGGATTTGTAAGTCAGGAAAATTATGACAACAATCTTGCAATTGTTAATGGACATTCTTATAAAGAAAGAAAGTCAGATAACACCAATTTAGCAATTCTGAGTTCTCATAATTTTTCAGAACCTTTCAATCAGCCAATAGAGTACGGCAAAAAGGTTGCGGAATTAGTCAATATGCTTGGCAATGGCAGTATCTTGGTTCAGCGATATGGAGATATTTTGGACGGAAAAAGAACATGGCAAACAGAATTGGATCAGTCCAATGTAAAGCCAACATTGCCCGATGCGGTGGCAGGGGATTTAACTTCAGCCATTCCTTATAGAACGATGATGAATATACTTAATTTTATTGAAGCTATGAATATTGTGGTTCCTGGATTTGCCAGCCGAGAAACCCTGCTTTATGGACCAGAAATAAAATTCTATAGTAACAAGATTAATTTAGATAAAAATTTCGAAACCAATATAAAGGGGTTACATTGTCTTGGAGATTCCAGCGGTTGGACCAGAGGACTAATGATGGCATCAGTGATGGGTGTATTAATGGGCCAAAAATTATCTGAATAAATTATAAAAAATTAAGAGGACTCCTGGCGGAGTCCTTTTACAAAGGGGGGATTTGGGAAGGTATTTTTTTGCTACGGTCTTATTATAGTTTTAAAATATGAATTAGATATGAACAGAACATTACAGGTTGATGAAATTATATGTGTAATGTTCTTTTTATTTTTTCTTTCATGCGATCCGGCAGTTTATAATACAAGCCTATTAAAATAAGTGCAATGGACATCAGTACAATAAATACAATCAAGGACCAGGAAAGCTGTATCGCTCGATTTGCCTGAAAGTCAAGGATACATTCTAAAGCAGCAGAGAACAGCGAGATGCCTATGCATAGATGAGCAGGAATAAAAACAAACTGATTTTTTAATTTGCTCCTGTTATAAAGATATAAGAGCAGGAATAAAATCAATACCGCCAATATTATAATTGGAAGGGCGTAGGTGTAAAACCAATTGAGTTCATGATCTACGTTATCCAGTCCATAGGTTAGACAAATCGTAATGAATCCCAAAGCTAATATAGAATGATACTTGCTGCGAATATATCCAAAAAAAAGAAAAATATAAAACCAAGCGGAGATAACGCTTATGATACTGTAGGTTACAGCCAGCTGACTTACTCTGAAGATAGAGCCGATGGTCATTAGAACCATCACTGCACTGAATATTAAAATAGAGATAGCAAAGAACGCTTGATTTTTCATTTTTAAGAGTTCTTCATAGTATATATTTTCCGGTTGAGGAAACTTGTTTTCAGTAGCTATTGGACTGGTATCCTCATCAATTTTAGGTATAGGAAAAGTGCATAAGGGACAACTTTTAATTTTATAATCGATTTCAACTCCACATTTGGGGCAGTACGGCATAGCATCACTCCCTATTGGTTTCTATTTTTACAGGAATATTCATTTTTCTAATTTTACGAAAAAAGATTTTCTCTATTTCAGTGGCTTTCGTTAAGCTGCCAAAGGAAATATAAATCTTGTCTTTGTAGCTTCCAACCCCGATTTTTATAATATTTCCTCTGCTGGGAGGAGGATAGAATTCAAAGCGTTCTATTTTATTCTCTATTGATTTTGGCATAGTAATTTGACCGAGATTTGAAATACTGCTCGTAAAATTTCGTTCAGCGTATTTACTGTATAGTGCAGGCATGAGCAGATTTTTGATAAAAAGCGGCGTTAACCTTACGAAAAGGGATTTTTCATTTTTTACATTTTTATGGATGTACTGACTAATATTTTTACGGGTAATAGCCATTTTCATATAGCATTTGATATAATCCAAGATTTCATCAAAGGAATACGTTCCTAGTCGAAAATCAATTTGAGGCGTAATACTTATAAAAAAATTTCTCATGGTTTTTGAAGGATAAAGATTCCTTAAGTTTACCGGAACATTCATAACCACTGGATGACGAAGCTTAATATGATTCGAATGAATAAAGTCCTGTATGGTATCAAAATATAAAGCTAATAAAAACTGTGTTAAAGAAACTTGATGTTTCTTTGCAGCAGCAAGCAGTGGCTCTGTAGGAATAATGCCTGTAATAATATGATATTCCCCTTTGGAATTCAGTTTAAAGGGTAAATGGAAAGCCTTATTGAGTTTTGGAGGGTCGGGTATGTTTTTTTGATAATATTTTTGGAAAGCATCTTCAGCTTCTTCCTGGTCTATAGGATCATGGGAAAAGAATATCCCTGGATCTTTCTCAAGGCATAGTTTGTTGTCAATAAGTCTAAAATATTCTACGAGCAGGGATTTTAAAAATATAACAACTCCTGTGCCGTCCGTAATACTATGGGAGATCTCAATACTTATTTTTTTATTAAAATATAGTACTCGAAAGGGAAAAGATTTTTTCCTTTTATAATGCATAAACATACAGGGATAAAACGTTTCTTTTTCTACCACCGGGTAGTTTCTTGTATATTCGAAGTAGTACCAGAAAAGTCCCCGTTTAAGATTTACCTTATAATAAGGAAAACGTTCTATGATATTGTTTAACGCTATTTGTAAAAGCGTGGGATTCACTTCATCATATAAGGTAGCTGAAACCCGAAATACCGTTGATACCCTTGTAGAGGTAATCGAAGGGTATAGCTTTCCGGCATTATCAAGTTTGTACCAATTTTTTGAGTGTTGTCTCATAAGACCACCTAGTTCAATTCATTTTAAATTAATTTTGTTGTCCAGGATTCGCAATTCCATACATCCGTTACTATATCGGAACAGAATTCCGGTTCGTGAGAAATAAGTAAAATACTTCCTTTATAGGCTTGCAATGCACGTTTTAATTCGGTTTTTGCATCGACATCCAAATGGTTGGTCGGTTCGTCCAGTACCAATAGATTTGTTTCTTTATTGATGAGTTTGCAAAGTCTTACCTTCGCTTGTTCTCCACCGCTTAAAACCAGTATTTTGCTCTCAATATGTTTTGTGGTAAGTCCACATTTTGCCAAGGCGGCCCGAACTTCAAACTGAGTATAGGAAGGGAATTCTTTCCACATTTCTTCAATACAGGTATTATAATTATTTTCTTTCATTTCCTGCTCAAAATAACCTATATGAAGGTAATCTCCCAGTTCTACAGAACCTGAAAGAGCCTTGATTTCTCCTAAGATGCTTCTTAGTAGGGTAGTTTTACCCAGACCGTTGGCACCTACCAGAGCGATTTTTTGACCTCTTTCCATTTTGAGGTTTAAAGGATTTGAAAGAGGTTCGTCATAACCGATCACCAAATCTCTGGTTTCAAAAATTAATTTTCCAGAGGCTCTGGATTCTTTGAAGTTAAATTCAGGTTTTGGCTTTTCTTTGGCTAATTCTATGATTTCCATGTTGTCCAGTTTTTTCTGTCTGGACATAGCCATATTTCTCGTGGAAACCCTAGCCTTATTTCTGGCAACAAAATCTTTTAATTCAGCAATTTCCTGCTGCTGTCTTTTATAAGCAGCTTCTAATTGTTGTTTTTTTGCCTCATAAATCTGTATAAAGTTATTATAGTCCCCAACATAGCGATTTAATTCCTGATTTTCCATATGATAAATCAAATTAATAACACTATTAAGAAAGGGGATATCGTGGGAGATAAGAATAAAGGCATTTTCATATTCCTGAAGAAAGCGTTTTAACCATTCGATATGTTGCTCATCAAGATAATTGGTAGGCTCATCTAAGAGGAGTATATCAGGCTTTTCCAGAAGTAATTTTCCAAGCAGCACTTTTGTTCTTTGACCGCCACTTAAATCATTGACATCTTTATCTAATCCGATATCTTCCAGTCCCAAACCTCTGGCAATTTCTTGTACTTTGGCATCAATCATATAGAAGTCATTATGAGTTAATATATCCTGAATCATACCGAAATCTTCAAGCATTTTTTCAAGTTCTTCAGGATCAGCATCGGACATTTTTTCACATAGTTCATTCATTTCTATTTCAAGATCAAATAGATACTGAAATGCACTTTTTAATACATCTTTTATGGTCAGACCTTTTTGCAGTACAGTATGTTGATCTAGATAGCCTACTCGAACACGCTTTGCCCATTCAACAGTTCCTTGATCCGGTTCCAGTTTACCAGTGATTATATTCATAAAAGTGGATTTTCCTTCTCCATTGGCGCCTATTAAGCCAACATGTTCTCCTTTTAAGAGGCGGAAGGAAACATTGTTAAAAATAGCTCTATCTCCAAAGCCATGGCTTAGATTTTCTACAGTTAAAATACTCATATTCTGCTCCTTATCTTTTAAGAAATTTCAAATGTTATTATACACTGGATTGTATAAGAGAGTAAACATTTATGTTTCTGAACAGATACAAAAAAACTAAGAACTCCAATGGAGTCCTTAGCTTATTCGGTCTTTATGGCACTGAGTGCAGAGAGTTTCATAGCTCTTCGAGCCGGGAAGTAGCCGGCAATCATTCCGATGAGACTGCTGAAGATTAAAGCTGCTCCTAAAAGCCATAAAGGAATAACGGATACATAGGTCTTTACTCCTTCTTCTGGAGGTCCGAACAAATTTCCTAAAAGGCCTCCCGATCCAAAACGATTAAGAAGAAAAGAGATAAGAAGGCTTATTAAGATTCCTGCCAGCCCTCCGAGAAAACCTATCATTCCTGCTTCGATTAAAAACATCTTTTTAATATCCGTAAGGATAGCACCTATTACCTTCATAATTCCGATTTCTTTTGTTCTTTCATAGATGGACATAATCATTGTGTTTGTAATGCCTAATGCGGCAACAAGCAGGGAAACTGCACCAATACCACCTAGCACCATTTGAATTCCCTTAAACATATTTTTTACTTCTTTTAATCCGTCCGACATACTATATGCTTCCAATCCCAAATTACGGATTTGTTCTAAAACGCTGTCCACGGAATGGACATCCTGTACTTTTACTTTAACATTCTGATAGGTGAGTTCTTTACTGTTTCTATTTTTTGAAATCTTTTCACCATTAGCTTCTCGCACTTTTAGTTCATATTCTTTTTGTTCTAAAATGAGTTTTTTTACAGATTCAACTGGCATATAACAACGGTAATTGGTTTCATAGTTTTTATCTTCCATCATGCCTATGACCATGACATTTGTAGGGCGAGGAGCTTTTACAACAGGCTTTGGAGCATTTCGTTCTCCATAGCTTTGGTCGAAGGAAATTTTTACAATCTGATTTAGCATTTCAAAGGGAGCTTCTTGATTCTCATCCCATCCTCCAAACATTCTTCCTCTATTAGATGCTCCAATTTTCTCAAACATCATAGGAATTTGAGTGCCGGCAATCATTACCATGCGATCATCTTTATTTAATTCTCTTCCTTCTCCCACATTATAACCAAGAGCTTTCATTGCTTCGGGAGTAATGCCTACAATTTCGATATATCCCTTGTATTTCCCGACTACAGCGGGAACATATAGGGATAATTGAGGCAGCACCATTTCAACATTGGAAAGAGTTTCTAGCTGGGCAATTTCCTCTTCAGATATGGAGGGTTGTTCTTGGTTAGATGTCATTTTACTGTAGTTGGGCCATACTTCAATGACGGATAAATCTCCCCAGCGTTTCATAGAATTTTCTAGATTCAGGTTCATTGCAAAGCCTAATGAAAGCATAAGCACGATGGAACTGGTTCCAATAATAACGCCTAATATAGTAAGGGATGTACGCAATTTGCGCCGCCACAAATTGCGTATACTCATTAGTATTAAGTCTAAACTATTCATCTAAGCTCATCTCTTTTCTTTTTCCCTTTTTCTTTTTTATAAAAATGAAAGCGCCAGCTCCTAACGCGATGATCACAACAGTTAAGATCCAGACAATTGGCTTTTTGTAAAATGGTTTGTTTTCCATCTCACCAGGCATCATACCCATGCCATCAGGCCCCATGCCCATGTCGTCTGGTAGAGCAGGTTCCATGACATTCATTGTAAAAGGTACCCTTAGTTCTTGCTTTTCACCAGTTATTTCTTCATAAGAAACAATTAATTCTCCAGTACATTCCCCGGCTTGAGTTGGAATAATAATTCCCTCAAAATATTCTTCACTGCCTTGCTCAAAATTCCCTACGAATAAATTGGCTTCTTGTTTTTCAAAAGGTCCTTCTAAAGAGATCATAAGGTTTTTGATATTTGTTCTGCCTGTATTGAAGATTTGAGTAACAACATAGGTAGGAGAGCCAACCATTGCTTCCCCATCAATTCTCACCTCTCCAATATCAATTTGAGTACTTTGCTGTACTGGAATACCTATTTTGGCGGTTTCGGTATAAGTTTCTCCATTAGAATCTTCGTATTCCATCTCAACGGTTACTTCATAGGTTTTTGGACTGGCATCAGGAACAGTGTACATACGTACATTTTTTACTATTGTAGCACTGGGACTTAGCTCGGCAATATAGAACATATTGCTTTGTCCGCTTACAGGAGTAAATACGGTGCCAGTGTCTTCTGAATTGTCCTTGCCTTTTTCATTAATGGTTAATGTAGCTTTCATATTTTGAACCACTTTATGACCATGGGTATTGGTGAAGCCTATACTTAAATCAAACTCTTGACCAGCTCTTACAATCTGAGGATTTACGGTATATTCCCCGATAATAACCCTGGGCTTGCTTTTAGCACTTCCGCTTTTATTGCCATCCACATTGATTCCGGCATATTGACTGAAAGTCACTACATCGGCACCTTGATAAGGGACATATTCTACTTTGATTTCAATAGGGTAGTTTCTATATTCGGCATCGCTGCTCGTCCAGAAGGTTGCTGAGAAATTCTTTTTAGCTCCAGCATTAAAATCTTTAAAGGAATAAATATTTTGGGATTTTGGCTTTAAAACATCCCCACCGTCAAGGGTGATCTTAACACTTTTAGCATTATATTTGGAGTTGTTTACTAGGGTAAATCCAAGGGTAAAGTCTTCTCCAATGCCCACTGAATAATCTGGAGCAATTATGTTTTCGATATATAAATCAGAAACGCCAAGGGTTTTTCCGTCTAGAGGAACAAAGATTTGTTGAGTTCCTTTTTGAGTGACCGTTGTACCGTCTGCATATGTATATTCAATATTTACTGGCTCAACATTTCCTTCCAGTGTTCCAGATGCCATAACCTTGAATTGAGCCGTTTTTGTCTCTCCTGGTTTAATGGTAGATATAAAAGAAGTATTACTTCCTTCTATCACAGTTAAACCGTCTTTTTTTAATCCTGTCAGTGTGATTTCTACATTGCTTGCAGCAGCTTTTCCTTGATTGGTTGCAGTGATTTCCAGTGTGGTCGGTTGACCAGGCGTAACAGGTGCTGAATTTTTTACCCCAAAACGAAGTCGAGCGGGCATTTGCGTATTTAACACTCGTACATATACGGTATCCGACCCTGAAAATTTGTCATCGGAAGAATTGGTGTATTCATATTTTATAGTTATTGGATAAACTCCAGGTTCGGCAGTACGATCTGCTTGAATACCGAATTCTAAATTATTGATACCGCTTTTTCGAATAGAACTGAAGTATAATTTTTCCACATCTTTAATGAGAATAGGGAATTTATCCCCTTGCTTATTGGATTCAAATCGTAACGGTGACATCTTCAGCAGTAAAACCTCCGGCATTAACGAAAGGAAGGCTAACTTTTTTATATTCTCCTGCGCCGATTTCAATTACTTCATCATTTACAAGTGAAATACGAGGCTGATATTTTTTGGTGTCTACAACGGTGATGGAGTCGTCAATAGTTTTGCTTCCACTGATGGTACCTGTTTTGCTCGTAGTTTTTCCATCATCAGTCTTTTCAGCATATTTAATGGTATAACTAATGGTATTGTTACCTCCGCCTTTGTATTCTAGTTTCCTTATGATAGGAACTGCACCAGAGCCAGGAGACAAATCAAATCCTAAACTTTTATTGTCGCATCTAAAATTGTCGCTGAATTCGATGGCTTGTAAATGTACTGCTTTATCACTAGTATTTAAATTTTCAACATGGATTTCTATGGTTAAGGTATCTCCGGCATCAATTTTGTTCCCGGAAATATACAATTTGTCTACCCATGAATTTAAAGTAACCCCCTCTGAATGTACCATATTAGAGGGAAGTAGAGTAAAAGAAAAAACAAGTAGTACAAAGATCGACAATAGTTTATTGTGCTTTTTCATATATAAGTTCATTCCTTCCATTGATTTTTTGTTCTATAGAGATGATTTCTCCGTCTTTCATATGTATAAGCCTGTCGGCATAATCGGCGATTTCCGTATCATGAGAAACGACTACCATGGTTTGGTTATACTTTTTTGCCATGCTTGTCATAAGCTCTAATATTTCAACCGTGGTATGGGTATCGAGATTCCCTGTTGGTTCATCGGCAAATATAATGGTAGGGCGATTGACAAATGCTCTCGCAATACTTACTCTTTGTTGCTGCCCACCGCTCATTTCATTGGGTTTATGTTTTAAACGGGAGCCTAAGCCTACTGCTTCCAGCATTTCCTTTGCCATAACTTCTCGTTTTTTCTTTGGTATCCCTTGAAAAACAAGAGGCAGACATACGTTTTCCAATGCCGTAAGAGAGGGGATTAGATTGTAGGATTGAAATATAAAGCCTATATACTTTTGCCTAAACTTTGCCAGTTGTGCTTCATTCATCTTTTCAATATAATGCCCTTTTATTTCTACACTGCCCTTTGTAGGTTTTTCTAATCCTGCCATCATATTGAGCAGAGTGGATTTGCCGGAGCCGGAAGCACCCAAAAGACAGCAAATCTCTCCTTGGGGGATTTGTAAATCTATATGGTTTAAAGCGACAATCTTTTCTTCACCCATGAGATAGATCTTTCTAATTCCCTGAATATTAATAATTGAATCCAATAGCATTCCTCCTTTCTAAATTTTGACATGTAAATTCATTTTACCATGTATTTCTTCTGCTTATGTTAAAAACTTATTAAATAAGTATTAAGAATTACTTATCGATTCTCTATGCGAATATAAAGCTTGATATATAAAAGAATATATTGAAATTTTTTACTATATGTGCTCATAAATTAATAATATCGATATCATTTGGGGGCGGATGCTTATGTTAAGAGGAATGGCTTTATTGGAAATAGCAAGATTTTTTTTGCCCAAGAAAGCAGTATTTACGCCGACTCGCAATTATAATGACTATTCTTTTATGCAAACAGGAGATATAGACGGAGATGGAGCGGAAGAAATAATTGTAGGCTATTTATGGCGCAAACAACCCTTTGTGATGATTCTAAAAAATATAAAAAACAGATGGTATAGGATATCAACGATTAAAGGCATCGGCTACGATATCCATTCTATAAATTTAGCGCCAACTTCCTCCAGTAAAATTAGCAAAAAAGATATCATTATTAAATGGGTGAAGAATCAGGAGGGACTAGAAACAAATGTCTTCACATGGAAATTAGGAAAACTATATAAGCTTGAGGAAGAAACGAAATACTGCAGAAGCGAAGAAATGTCTGCTCATCCTGAAAGCCTTCATCCGATTAAAATTTATAGAGTCGGTGGCGTTCAATGGGGTTATATAAATGACAAAGGAGAGATTGTGATTCCACCACAGTATGATTATGGAGAACCTTTTCAGGAAAACGGATTAGCAGTAGTAAATATTAATGAATTATATGGAGTTATTGACTCTTCAGGAGCCTATGTTATTCCTCCACAGTACTCATATATCGGAGAGTTTTCGGAAGGTAGAACACAAGTCCGGGATGGAAAAGAAACAAAAATGATCGATGAAAAGGGGAATGTTTTATTTGTAACGAATGGAGATATATTCCCTATGAATAACAATAGAGCACCATTCTCTATAGTGGATGAAGAAAATGGATGGAAGTATGGATATATTGACCGAGAGGGAAATGTTGTAATACCACCACAATATAGATATGCCAGGAGTTTTGAAGAAGGAAAGGCTGTCGTTGAGAAGATGGATGGAGGTTATTCGATTATTGATACAGAAGGCAATATCATATCTGATTTAAATTATGCATTTGTAGGAGGGATTGGAGAAGGATTATTGTCTTTTCAAGAAACATTGGGTGAAAAGTATGGGTATATTGATTTTTCAGGGAATATAATCATACCTGTTCAATTTGATACCGCAGAAGAATTTCAGGATGGCAGAGCTGTAGTAAGTATTCAGCAGGATAGTGATTTTCATTATGGATTAATAGATAGAAATGGGAAATATATTATTTCGCCTCAGTATAATTATATTCGAATCTTAGGGGAAAATCGTATTGGTCTAGGTCTTCCGGTGGATGAGAACAATTCTGTTTGGTCAGATTCTAAATATGCAATTGGTGATTTGGACGGAAATATTTTAACCGACTTCATTTACTATGATCTTACAGATTACAATAAGGGATATGCCTCTGCCAATGACGGTCTGATGACTTTTTTTATTAATAGAGAAAGCAAAAAAGTGGATAGTTTGCCTGCAGTCGAAGGCAATGGATCACTTAATTTTGAAGGAAATATTATCGGTGGAAGTATAGATTATAGAATAATTTATTTAGACAGAGACGGAAATGTCATTTGGCATGAGGAGAACTCGCTTCAGCTGAATGACCAGTATAGAGTTCAGGAAAAGAAATATGCACCTAATAAATATTATTTAGTATATTATCCTGAAATTATAGGCATGAAAGATGAAGTAACAAGCATTGAGGTAAATGAAAGACTTCGCAAGATGTCAAAGGCAGAAGGGATTAATAAGGATGAGATAATGGATTCTACTTATTATGGAGATTATATAGTAACCTTTTTTAAAAATGCTTTAATCGGCATTGAATTAAACGGATACAGCTATACCTTCGGGGCAGCCCATGGGATGCCAAGTAAAGTCTATGCCCATATTAATTTAGAGACTGGAGATTTCTATGAACTAAAAGATCTTTTCAAGAAAAATAGTAATTATGTAGAAATCCTCAGTGAAATCATTAGAGAACAAATTATTAAAGAAGGAGAAGACTCATATGTTTGGCTGGATAGCTATCAAGGCATAAGACCAAACCAATCATTTTATATTACTGATACTGCCCTTCACATTTACTTTGATCCTTATGAGATTGCTCCCTATGCGGCAGGTTTTCCGACGTTTGAAATTCCATTTGAAGACATCATGAATATTATCGATACGGAAGGTGACTTTTGGAGAAACATACAAAATTATTAAATTTAGAGCAGCCCATGGCCGTTTTCTTGTTACATAGGAAATTCCTCCGGATTTCCTATGTAGCAAAAAAAACCTCCGGACAGGAAGCGTACTCTCGTGTATTGTATTTTGTTGGTTTTGCCGACCGAGCTTAACGCAGAGTTTCACTTGAGAAACTCTTTTTTGGTTGGATGAGATGAAAAGTGTGTTGACAAAAGAATTTTAATATGTTACTATAGCATTCCTGCTGTCGAAAAAGAATCATTTAGCTCAACAGCAGAACAGTCGATTAGAAGTAATTTCCAGTTAATTTAATCGACTAAACATGTTAGAATGTAATTCCTGTCACCGAGACAGGGCTGTTAGAAATAGGTAATAAATTACTGCAAATTAACAGTTGACTTGCGATAGGGAACATGATATACTATATTCCTGTCGACAAAAAACGACAAATCATTGATCTTTGAAAACTAAACAGCACAAACCAAAAACAACCCAATCAATTCCATTGATTGAAGATTTAAAAGATAGCCAGTAAACTGGCAAGGATTATAACATGAGAGTTTGATCCTGGCTCAGGATGAACGCTGGCGGCGTGCT
>JAAYPH010000236.1 GCA_012519955.1 Candidatus Epulonipiscium sp. | reverse complement strand
CTATTTGATTTTTAAATTCAGCAGTAAATCTGTTTTGCTTTGACCTCATTTTTGACAACCTCCTGTTAGTATTATTTTACTAAACTAGTGTGTGATTGTCCAAATGGGTTAGGGGGATTAAGAGTTTCAAAAGTGAGTATCAGAAAAAGGAGATGATACATTCCTTTAGTGGTAAGGGAAGCCCCTATGATAATGCTTGTATTTAATCCTTTCATTCTATCCTTAAGAAGGAAGAAGTCAACCATAATAAATACTACGATTTCAAATCTGTTCGTAGGGCAATATTTGAATGTATTGAATCCTAGCATAACCGAAAAAGGATGGATCAGTTAATGATATGTTTCATAATTCAGTTCATGAAAGAGATACATAAGAAGTTAAGCTTCTTGTGTCTACTTTATTGTACCACTACAATACTCAGCATATTACGATATAAAAATAGTCATGACACTCATCAACATTTCCGATTGGGAGTTGTAAAAAATTGACGGACACTGTGAATATTCGGAATGCGATGAGACAGTTATTGGACTATATATTAAATACTATTTTCATATTTTTTAAATCAATTAAGGCGCCAGATTTAATAAGAGCATCAAGACCAAGTAGTCCATTGATATTATCATCTACCGTGCCTATATAAAAGGAAATATCATTAAGAGCAAATTGATCTAACATAATACAATCAGCAGTTCTTTTAATATAGCTATAAATTCCGTTTACTCCATAAAAAATTTCTATTTCATCATGCTTTGAAGAAGTGATTCCAAGGCTTTCTATAGCATTAGGCTCGATAATACAGTAGGAGGCTCCTGTATCAACAACGATATTATCGATTTTTATAGACTTACCGTGATATTGGACTATTATTGATGTAAATAATAAGCCATCTCTGTATTCAAGTTTCACGTCGGAATCCTCCTAAACAGGCCCATATTCTTAATTAGTTTTGTTTTTATAGTGTCATGACTTGTATGAAAAACTAAATGATTACCTCTTGTATTTCTTAATTCTATTGTAGCATCCCAATCAGAATCGATGACATTAATAACTTCCATATCATCGACATATAGATATTCGTCATCGTTATGAGAATGAATAATTTTAATTTTAACCCATTTATCTGGATATAGTACTCTTACATCCTCCCATTTCATTAGTGATCACTCCTTAGGGATCATTTTTCTTTTATTTTATCACATACGATACAAAATATATAGGCACAAAGGTATTTTAATGAAGAAGGAACAATTATATCGTTAAATGAACATCACTATTTAACAGAATTAGTAGCTAGTAAAATCTGAATGGCAACAGGCATGCAAACAATTAAATGTAATTAAACAGCTAATAGCGTCGTGAATACAGAACGTTATGTACACAACTCGCTAAAAACACTAAGGAGGAGAGTCTTATGAAAAATCAATACTTTGGAGATGTAGGGGATTTTGGCAAGTATGGATTATTATCGAAATTTTTAGGTAATGGTTTGAGATTGGGGATTAACTGATATTTAACTGAAGATGATGAAAGAAATGATGGTAAATTTATCGAGTATTTTAATAAACCTGAATTTAAAATATGCGATGAAGAATTGCATGATTTTTTGAATAGATGTGTCTTAGATAATAAAAGAAATGTTAAAGAACTTAATCATTTTAAAAGATTTCAATCAATCCCCATATACGATACGCTTTTGAAAATCGATGATATCAAGGCATTAAGTCCAGAGGGCAGAAATCAAAGAGAAAAATTTAGAGACGACTGGTTTAATCGGAGTTTGGAAAAACTTTCAAATTGTGATGTGATTTTTTGTGATCCTGATAATGGGATTGAAACAAAATCATTAAGTAAAACAAGCAAAGATAGTGTTAAATATATTTTTTCAAATGAGATTATAGGTATGATTAATCGTGGTTATACACTTATAATATTCAACCATCGAGATAGAAGTAAAGAATCAGATTACAAACAAAGATTTAAAGAAATATATCAAGAAATTAATGGTAAAGCTAAACTTAGGGTATTAAGATTTAGTAGATATAATGTTAGAGATTATTTATTTTTTATACAGAAAAAACATAAAAATATAATTGATACGCAGATTAATCACTTTTTGTCAGACCGTAACTGGAATAAATTGTTCTCTGAATATATGTTGTAATAGTAGTCATGACTAGTTTTTGTGTATTATATTAATCAGCGAATAATTTTTCAGGATGGAATTCTATTATCAATATTCATATGAACGGGTGTAGAGAGATGGATTTCAGAATTATAATTGTTATGATTTTAACATTCATAATTACTTTAATAGGTACCGTAGCTTATTCCATTAGAATTGTAGGAGTCAGGACGGGTAAGATAGCAGTTTCATTTGCGTTATTTAATATTTTTACGCTTATATCTCGTACTGCCAATACAATTCAAGGATCAATGCTAACAAAGTATGTTGAAAACAGCCAAGGGTATAATATCCTTCATTCCTTCTATATGATTATCTTTTCAGCAGGTATGGCAACTATAGCAGGTGCTATTCTTATCCCATCCTTTCAAAGAATGTTTACTAAAGGCGTTAATAGATTTTCTATAGAGCGGTCCATTCCTAAAATTATGCTGCATGGCTTTTCGAAGGCTGGTATAAAGCAATTTAAAACTTGTTTGACATTACCATCCACAGATATTATTAAAAAAATTGAATTAGAAAACTTCCAAAAAGAATATTATTTTTTAATGCATTAGCAGTAGCCTTATTAGTAGTTGGTTCTTTGGCACCAATATATGCTGGAATTATTGAGCCGACTCTTCGAGCTACCTGTTTATCCTTATCAGGAGTTATTAACGGAGTTGCTTCAATATTACTATTTGTCTTTATTGATCCATTTCTATCTATAAAAACAGATGATGTCATTGAAGGAAAGTGTAGTGAAACTGAATTTAGAATGTGCGTTGTTGGAATGGTTGGATCAAAAGTTGTGGGGACATTTTTATCAATACTATTCTTAATTCCAGCAGCAAAAATAATCGTAATGGTTGCAAAAGTTCTGTAATTTCATCATAATCTACTGTGCAATAAGTATCTCTAAGATTCATCAGTAGTTTGAGGGTGTACTTCTGAGGAGCTGACAGATACCGTGAATATTATAAAGCTATAATTTATTTTGCCTAGATAATTCATTATAATAGATATATTATGGAAGATGTAAATATTTGGCGGATAGAATAGTCAATCTCATATTAATATAGTATAATAGAAGTACGATCGTTAGATGGAGGTGACGTAAATGAATTCAATAAAAAAAGAAGCTATTGATATTATCACTAATCTCCCAGATGATGCTTCTATAAAAGATATTATGTATAAACTCTATGTCCTAGATAAAATAAAAAAAGGACAAAAAGAAAGTTTATATTGAGGGAGAAAGAGTAGCTAAGAGTAGTTTCGCAAAATATAAGTGTGAAACTAACTTTTTATTATTGGAGAGTCTGGATATCATGTAAAAGAAGGGGGGAAAACAGGTGACAGAGGAAGGCATCCTTATTGTTCAAGCTAAAGTTGATTATGTGGAATCTTATAATAAAGCGGTTGATATTGTAGCGAGGGAAAGAAAATATTTGATGACCACAGAAGGATTTTCGCTAGAGAGTACCAGAAGTTTTGTTGAAACCGTTGTAAAAAATAATTGGGCACAGTTTTATGCAGTAAATAATGGAACTGTGATTGGCTGGTGCGATATTTTGCCCAGGAATTTTGAAGGAGTCAGACATGTAGGAATCTTGGGGATAGGGGTATTGCCTGAGTATAGAGGAATTGGATTAGGCAGTTGTTTGCTTAAGAGAGCAATTGGACATGCAAAATCACAAAATGGGATAGAGAAGGTAGAATTAGAGGTGTTTGAAAGTAATGAAAATGCGGTTAAATTCTACCAAAAGCATGGATTCTTTTTTTTTCTGATCCAGCATCAGATTATAGGTTAGTCCGCCCAATACGAAAATTCCCCCAATTACCTTGCCTATGGATAATTGATGTAAAGTAAAATAATCAATGATAATTCCGATAAATAATTGCCCGATGAAAATCAGTAAAGTTAAATTAAATGAAGACATTTTATGAGAAACATAACTTTGCAGCATTACAATAACCATCCCAAAAAGACCACCCAAATATGCCCACAACGGAATGGAACCCAGGGAATGATTAAGAATTCCTAAGGGTTCTTTACTTATTATGAAAAAGAACAGGGCAAAGACTAAGCCGACAATATAATTAAAGAAAGTGCCTTGGAGAAGGCCGATTTTTTGTGCCAAATTAGCATTTATAATTCTGGAGACAACTATGGAAACACCTGCCAGAAATGATGCAAGAATTGCTATAACAAACATTTATATTCCCCCTTAAAAGATAGTCATAATGATGATGCCTAAAGTAATGAGCAGCAGCCCGAAGGATTTTTTTCTATCAAATTTTATTATTTTCATTCCTAATAATCCGAAATGATCAATAATAATTGAAGTCAGAGATTGACCCAAAAGGCCCAAGGCAAGAGGTACCGAGACACCTAATTCAGTAAAACTTATATTGTTAAACAAAACAGTAAAAACGCCAATTGCACCGGCACTGTATAAATATAGAGGAATGTCTTTACTGAAGTTTACCTTGGCTTTGTTTAGAATTAATGCCAGTATCATAGCAATAAGCCCCACAATATGAATGATGACAACGGAGAGATAATTTCCAACAGAACCTGATAATATTCCATTAATCATAATCATGATTGAAATCAAAGCTCCGATTAAAAATGAAAGCAAATTGTTCATATCCTTGCTCCTTTTCTTGAATTCTAAGTTCAATTTATCATAAAGCTATTGTCTATGGTTATGACATATGTCATACTAAAAATAATATTTTTATATCTAATAAAGTGTGGGGAAGCCATGAAAGCGATTAATGATGTTTATAAAATGAATCAGTATATTGAAAAATACAGAATTCATCAATTGTTTTCTGAGGATATGAGCCCGTTTATGGAGCTTTTCCTATTTAAGAGTGGTGAGTACATTTGTAAAGACAATGAAGAGATATCATATATTTATTTCTTTGTGGAAGGGAAAGCAAAAGTATTTATCACACTAAGCAATGGTAAGTCTCTGCTGCTTTGTTTCTATCAGGACTTTACGATTCTGGGAGATATAGAATTGGTGGAAAAGAAAGTCGCCAGTACCAATGTACAGGCGATAGAAGATGTCTGCTGTATCGGAATTTCTTTAGAACGAGCAAGGAAATATCTCCTTAATGACCCTAAATTTCTAAGAACCATCTGCACTTCTCTTGGTGGGAAACTTATCAGATGCTCAAATAACAGTTCTATTAATTTGCTTTATCCTCTTAAAAACAGACTGGCCAGTTATATTCTGGTTGCAGGAAAGCCTTTCAATCATAAAGAGGGTGGTGGCATTGAGTTTTATGGAAATCT
>JAAYPH010000235.1 GCA_012519955.1 Candidatus Epulonipiscium sp. | reverse complement strand
GGAAGTAATCTAAAGTCTTGAAATACAACCCCTAATTTCCTTCTTAAAAAAGGAATTTCCTTTTTTCTCAAATTGGTTATATTTTTTTCATTGATAATAATTTCTCCATGGCTTGGTTCTATTTCTTTTAATAAGAGTTTTAATAACGTGGATTTTCCAGAACCACTACTTCCTATAATAAAAACGAACTCTCCCTTTTCGATTGATAAGGATATATTTTTTAGAGCCGTTACATTATTCGGGTAAATTTTTGTAATATTATGCAATTGAATCAAGTTATCCCCTCCCATAAGAGGCATAAAATCTATTTTATTTTACAATATTCTCTATTAAATAGCAATATACATTATGCCCTAGGGAGAAACTAATATGACATTTTTTCCATATAATTCATATATTTGCTAACCATTAGAGTGATTTTAAAAGTAATTGCATCTTCAAAATTTCTTAAGTCTAAACCTGTCATTTTTTGAAGTTTGTCTAATCTATAGACTAATGTATTTCTATGGATATAAAGCTGTCTTGAGGTCTCTGAAACATTTAAATTGTTTTCAAAGAATTTCTGTACAGTCGTTAAAATTTCTTCGTCAAATTCTTCTACGGTTCTTCCCTGAAGTACTTCTTTTACATACATATTGCAAAGAGGTACTGGCAATTGATAAATCAAACGGCCAATGCCTAATTGATTATAGCTTATGATATGCTTTTCACTATAGAAGATTTTGCCTACTTCCAGTGCCATTTTAGCTTCCTTATAAGATCTGGATACATCTTTTAAGTCTTCAACCATAGTTCCCACTGCAACGGAAATGCTGCTCATGGCTTCGCTGCTTAATGTATCATAGATCATTCTGGCAATCTTTTCTTTATCTTCTATAAGTTCTTTTTCTCTTACTTCTTTTACTAAGATAATATTTCTTTCATCTACTGCCGTCACAAAATCCTTTGATTTGGAAGGGAACATACTGCGTACAACTTCTTTTAGATTGATATCTTTGTCCGGTTGAGTTTCAATGAGATATACAATCCGTGGAACATTGTTTTCAATATGAAGTTTTTTAGCCCTGTTGTAAATATCCACTAAGAGAAGATTATCGAGCAGAAGGTTTTTAATAAAATTATCTTTGTCATATCTTTCTTTGTATGCAACCAAAAGGCTTTGAATCTGGAATACTGCAAGCTTTCCGATTCTATAAACTTCTTCATCTTCTCCTCGGACAGAAACGATGTATTCTGCCGTGTTTTCATCAAATACTTTGAAATAATGGTATCCTTGAATGAGTTGACTTTCTGCTTGGGAATTCACGAAATCTTCTACGATTTCCATGTGCATTCCGATTTGATTTTCTTCTGTAGACGCCACTACTTTAGCTTCTATATCTGTTATAAAAAAGTCCCGTCTTGTAATAGATTTTAATCCATCAATTGTACTTTGTAGAATTTGATTTGAAATCATAGCATCAACGCTCCTAAATAAATTAATTGTACTTTATTTTATATTATAGTAGAATTTCAAAAAAATAAAGAGAAAATACACAAATTATGTGCACTTTCTCTTATCTTTTTTATTTCTTAAAATTTAGTTTGTAATAGTTGTTTCTGTATCTTTATCAAATACATGAATTCTATTTACATCCAATGCAACTTTAATAATATCTCCTGGTTTTGCTTGGCTTCTTGGATCAACACGAGCGGTTAAGTTTTGTCCATTGCAGGTCATGTATAAGAATATTTCAGCCCCAAGCATTTCTGTTACTTCTACTTTACATTTAATAATACTGTCAGGAGATGCTTCAAGGAAAGGTTGTTCATCATGGAGATCTTCTGGACGAATTCCCATGATAACGTCTTTGCCTACATAGCCTCCATCAATAAGCTTCTTAGCTTTTTCTTTTGGAAGTTTGATTTCTTCGCTTCCGAAGGAAAGGAGTATATCATCTCCACTCTTAGTAACTTTCGTTTCAATAAAGTTCATTTGAGGAGATCCAATAAATCCTGCAACGAATAAATTGTTTGGTTTTGTATATAAATTATTTGGTGTATCTACTTGTTGGATAATACCATCTTTTAATACAACGATTCTTGTACCCAATGTCATCGCTTCTGTTTGGTCATGGGTAACATAGATGAATGTTGTTTTAAGTCTTTGATGCAGTTTAGAGATCTCTGTTCTCATCTGTACTCTTAATTTTGCATCCAAGTTTGACAAAGGTTCGTCCATTAAGAATACTTTTGGTTCACGAACGATCGCACGACCCATCGCTACACGTTGTCTTTGTCCTCCGGATAATGCTTTTGGTTTTCTATCTAATAAATGATCTATATCAAGAATTTTAGCTGCTTCACGAACACGCTTATCTATTTCTTCTTTAGGTGTTTTACGAAGCTTTAATCCAAATGCCATATTATCATATACAGACATATGAGGATACAAAGCATAGTTTTGGAATACCATGGCAATGTCCCTGTCTTTTGGAGCAACATCATTACAAAGCTTGTCTCCTATCCATAATTCCCCTGAAGAGATTTCTTCAAGTCCAGCAATCATTCGAAGCGTGGTAGACTTTCCACATCCAGATGGCCCAACAAAGATAATAAACTCTTTGTCCGCTATGTCCAGATTGAAGTCCTTTACTGCAACGAATCCATTAGGATACTTCTTATAGATATTCTTTAATTTCAATTCGGCCATTACAATTTGCCCCCTTATAAATAATT
>JAAYPH010000027.1 GCA_012519955.1 Candidatus Epulonipiscium sp. | reverse complement strand
CGATTTGTAATATGGTACTTCTGTCTTTCTTTTCAGAACCGGCTATAACTTTATAAAAAGCTTTATCAATATCGCCCCAGCCAATTTTTTTGGCATTTCTTTTAGCAGCCGTGATTGCTGCTTCATTAAGAAGGTTCTCGAGCATCGCTCCACTAAAATATACTGTCTGTTTGGCCAATTTATTTAAATCTACACTGTCAGACAGGGGTTTATTTTTTCCATGGAGCTTTAAGATGTAAGCCCTGCCGTGAACATCCGGAAGACCGATCTCTATATGGCGGTCAAAACGTCCGGGTCTTAGCAGTGCCTCGTCCAGAATATCCAGTCTGTTGGTAGCCGCAATAACAATAATACCTTCATTGTCCTTAAAACCAGACATTTCTGTTAAGAGCGCATTCAGTGTCTGATCCCTTTCATCGTTTCCACCAGCTATTCCAGCAGATCTTTTCTTGCCTAAAGCATCAATCTCATCAATAAAAATAACTGCCTTGCCGGCTTTTCTTGCACTTTCGAACAGCTCTCGGACACGGCTTGCCCCGACTCCCACATACATTTGCACAAAGTCAGAACCTGAAACAGAAAAGAACGGAACCCCCGCCTCTCCTGCAATAGCCTTTGCCATCAGGGTTTTACCCGTCCCTGGAGGTCCATAAAAAATAATGCCCCTTGGCATTCTGGCTCCATATCTCACATATTTCTCAGGCTTCTGAAGAAAGTCAATAATATCTTGAACTTCTTCTTTTGCTTCTTCATTTCCTGCCACATCAGAGAAGGAAAACCTCTTTGCCTTATGAGATTCTACCTCTTTAACATTTAAACCCATTAAATTACCCGAAGTTTGAGAGGTTATTTTCTTCGATGCATATCTAAACACAACTAAGAATAGGCCAAGCATCAGGATTCCTTGAATAATACTGCCTGTACCAGCAGAACTGGCTTCCTCAACCGGAATGTCTTTCTTTAAAAGAAATTCTTTTAATTCTGGATTTCTTGGATTATCCGTAATATAAAGCTTATTCTCATTGTCTTTTAAGCGCAGCTGCATCTTTGCAGTACCATCAAGAGTAACTTCCTCTACATTACCTGCTTCTACCTGTTCTAAAAAATCAGCATATGAAATTTTTTCTATATTGGACTGCTTATATATGAACAAACCCCCTAAAATTAAAACAAGAGCAATAATCGGTATTGCCCATATATATTTTGGTTTCTTTTTCACGACATAACCTCCCCTGAGATCTTTTGCATATAAAATCAATATTCTTAGTTTACATAATATATTTTACAGTATAATACATTTCTTCAAAATTGTCTATGGTAGTTGTTTACACAATAAAACAGCCGATTGAAACGATCTTCCGGCTGCTCTAATGGGTGTTTAAAATCATTGATGGATTTGGTGTATTTTGAAGAGCTGCGATGATTTTACTTGCTTCTTCGCTGCTCCAATCTTTGCTTGGTTTATCTTCTCCAATAACGCTGCTGCACAAAGTTCTTAACTGCTCTTCATCCAAATGTTTTTCCTTGGATAAATTATAAATATATTTTCTTTGTTTCTCACTGCTGGGTTTTATCACTTCTTCTACTATATCCATATCTTCTACATCCTGAGTAAAAATACCGGATGAACGGGTTGCCGACAATACTGCATCAATAAGCGCTCGTTTCTTAGCCATCTTAAGAATGGTGTTGACAATAGTATAAGGATCTTGGTATCTATATTTTCTCTCTTTTGAATTGCATGACCCCACCCCTTGGGCTTCGATGAGATTATTTCTTTTATTGATTAAAGTGACTTCTACTTCATAGTGAAAAAATCCCTTTTCCCAATCTTCTACTCGATTTTTTACTTCCACCATTTTGGCAAAACCATATACATCACAGAGTTTTTCTGCTCCCGGTTTTAATAATGTAGGCTTAGAAATTCCCGGGATCTCTCCATAGTCTTCTCCTTTAATCATATACTTCTTAATAAATTCCTCAAGAACATGAATGCGGTTTTCGACTTCTTCCAGTGAAATTGCAAAAGACGGAACAATATTATTATTTTTTGTTTCCATTGGCAATCTCCTCATGATTTATATTCTTAAAAATCATAATGCTCTAATCCTAGGTTTTGTCGAAAAACAAAGAAATATGTCAAGGTGCTATAAGAAGTTTTTTGCATAAAAGAAAAACAGTGGAAATTCCACTGCTTTTCTGGAGAAGGTATTAATTTTTTGGGGGGGGTGCAGCAACTCACTTTGCTGCTTATATAATTAAATCAATTGGGGGGTCTTACAGGTATTATTATAGCAGAAACTTCAATGTAAGTGTGCATAAACATTATTCAATTCGACATAATTTTTAGGTGATTTTTTATAGTTAAAATCATAGAACTTAAAAATACCGAAGAAAAATAAACAAAATCTGACTCAAAAAAACATCTTTCTTATATCTTGTCGTTTTGTCGAATTTTGTCAGACTCTAATATAATAGATTGTCCATGGAAGCTTTATCGTATTCCTTATTGATCCCGAAATATTCCCCTACAATATCTCTGAATACCTCTGCAGGATAATTGGAAGAATACCCGAAAGGAATCGCAACAACCACTGCGATTTGAGGATCGTCATATGGCGCAAACCCAACAAACCATGCATGTTCTCCTCGACTTAGTTGTTCCTGTGCACTTCCTGTTTTTCCTGCTACTTTAATTGGAAAATCTCTAAATACTGCTCTAACTGTTCCTTCGTCTCCATTGGTAACTTCCTGCATCCCTTTATAAATTGTCTGCAAATTTTTAGGATCAAATTCTGACTTCTCCAGTATTTCTGGTTCTTTCTTTAAAACGAGATTGCCATCATAAGTTTTTACAGAATCAACGATGTGAAGATTATATAATGTACCGCCATTGGCTAAGGTAGCAATATATCTTGCCAAGTGAATAGGGGCAAAATTATGGGTGCCCTGACCGATTGCAGAGCGAATAACGTCTCGGTCCGATAACTTTGGTTCATATTCGTCCAGCTCAATCCCTGTTTTTCTATCCAATCCAAATTTACTTGCATATTTTCTAAGTACATTTAATCCATTTTGTTCTATTCCGTTTTTTCCATTGGCTCTTGCCATCCTGTAAGAAGTTTCATAGAAGAAATAGTTACAGGATACTTCTAAGGCTCTATTGAGATCTGTCAGTCCATGGCCGACGTGATAAGAATTATATATCCAACATCTGGCATAGGGAAGACCAGCATCTGTATATATACCTCTATCATTGATTCTCTCTGTAGGCGTTATTGCACCTTCTTCCAAGCCCGCTATTGCTGTAACCATCTTAAAGGTTGAACCGGGTGCCATTCTCCCCTGAGTTGCCCTGGGGAACATTGGAATGGTGGGGTCCCCTTGAAGTTTTTTATAATATTCATAGTTGATGCCGTTAATAAATTTATTATTGTCATAACTTGGATAACTTACAAGACTCAGTACTTCCCCTGAATGAACATCCACTACAACTGCAGAACCTGTACTGGGGTCTAACCCTAATTCATGGGGAGAGATTTCCCCGTTCTTTATTCTTTCCTTCATAATTTCTATGGGAGATATATTGCCTCGTTCCAGATTCTTTTTAAAATCCTCGTCTGCTGTTATGACATTCTGCTCCACCATAACACCAATCATATTTTTGGATGATATTTCTCTGGTTTTGATCATCTCGATTAAGGCTTGTTTGGCTAGTTCGACTTCACTTTTCCCTTCATCTTTCATATTTTTGATCTTATTTTTTAGTCTGTCTGCTATGGCTTTTTGCTTTGTATTCGATGGTGCCTTAAGAATTTCTTCAGTAGAAATTGTATTCGTACTTACCATTCCTGCAAGCAAATCTTGAATATATATAGGCGGTTCGGATTTAGTAGGGGACTTTTCTATTCTTGATAAAATAATATCGGTCAACTTATTTACTAAAATCTCTTCAACCTTTTTTTGAAGCCCTAAATCCAAGGTTAAAAATACTTTTCCTCCCGGTATAGGGTTTTCAACTTTATGAACTTCCTTTCTTTGACCTAGTGGATCTACTTCTACTGAAGTCGTCCCTTCCTTTCCTCTAAGATAAAGTTCCATCTCTTTTTCAATGCCTATTCTTCCGACAACATCATCCTGATTATATCCTTGATCTTTTAAAGACTCATATTGTTCCTGAGTGATTTTGCCAGTATATCCTATGATATGGCTGACCAGCTCTCCCTCAGGGTAATACCTTACGGCTTCAATATCAATATAAAAACCGGGATATTTATCATAATTTTCTTCCAGTTCGGCTATTGTCTTATCCTTTATATCCGTTGCAACGGTTATAGGCTGATATTTTCTGTAGCGTTTTTGATGGAGAGAATATCTTAATGAAAGAACTTTTCTGGCATCTTTGTCACTTAAAGCAGGATCAATACCAAAGAAGTTTCTTAATTCCTGGAAAAAATCGTCCCCCTTCATGGCAAGCTGCTCTTTTGTTAATTTACTTCTTTCTTTGCCGAATACTTCTTCTTTCCATCTAAGTTCCTCATTATCAGTAGTTTGGAATTCAAAAGGTTTTTCAGAGGATAAAGGAAGCTCGTCAATCATCTTTTCATTGTTTTTTTCCAGCAATTTAATTAAATTCAGCAGCACTTCATCACGGTTGTCAACATCAATGCTGGGATCTAATTTGATACTCATAGCAAATTTGTTCACTGCCAAAGGCTTGCCGTATCGGTCATATATCGTACCTCTAGGGGCGGAAATAGGTAATTCTCTCAAAACGTTGGTATTAACTTTGCTTTGATGATACTCTCCTTCAATAATTTGGAGCTTGAACAAATGTACTCCCAATATGAAAAATATTATAAAAAAGCCAAAGGCGAGAATAAATAATCGGCTTGTAATAAATTTAATAAATTTATGAAAATATGAATCCATAACTTCAACTCCTAATCTTGTTTCTATCTATACTAAGCTTGCCCATTTTTCAATAAAAGTTAATTTTATTCACATTTATTTATTATAACATTATCGCCAAAAAAATTAAAATAAAAATAAAAACAGCTCTTGTTTAAGAGCCATTTTTAAGAACACTATTCTCTTTTAAGCTCCTGGACATCGGAGCTTCCTTCAATGTCTAGATCCACTACTAGTTTTAATTCTGTTATCTCTATCGGATCCTTGATCTCTATATGGGGATATTTTCTTGATAACATTTCCTGTATTCTAAAAATATCTAAGCCTTTTTCTTTATATTTTTCGAAGAACTCGGTATACCTTTTTTTTGTCTGTTCTTCTGCTTCTTTTTCTATTTTTTTAAGAATTTTCGGGTCATCTAAGTCAATGGAATACTCTGATTCTCCAAAGCTTACTTTAAATTTAATATCCTTTTTTAGGGTTATTTTATCATTATCATAAGTAACTGAACTTTGTATTTTACAATCCAGTATTTCCAGAGTAATGTTTTTCCCCTGAATCGTCGGATGAGGAAGGATAATAAGCCGTATTGTACCTTGCCCCATCATCCCGTTATATATATTTGCATCTTCAGGTTCCATCTTTTCTATCATTTTTCCATCTTTTAATATGCCTGCTCCCTCTATTGAAACATCATCTTCAAGGGCTTCTTCTTTTATCTTAAGAATACCCATTACTTCAATAGAATTACCAATATATCTGTTGTTTAAATACTCATACACCTGAAAAATATCATAAAATTTCGACACAATCTCATTGCGTACCAGGTCATAAATATATAATCCGAGGTATTCTTCTTGTTTTATGGTAAGCTGAATAAGCTCCTTTGGATCACCTTCGAATAACAGTATATACTGTCTTAACAAAAGCTCCTGATCTCTGTTAAGAAAATCAATAAAATGATCTATACCGTATTCGGCAGCCCTTTTAGTAAATATAATGACTTTATTTTGTTCAAAGTTAATCTTATTACTGGCAGTCTTATTTTGATTTCTTACCGCCTCAAACAAGGTTTTGCCTGTAGATGAGAATATTAAACGAGTTCCTGTTTCTGAATTGTTTTCTTTGCTTCTATATGTATGAAAAACCTCTGAGTATAATACCACATTCTTATCTTCATTCACATCAATAATCATGGCTGTTGAAAATATTGCTCTATCTATATCCTGATAGTTAAAACAGCCACTTAATAATGTCATACATATAAGAGAGCAAAGAATCATTTTTAGCTTCATTATTCATCATCCTCATCAATAAATGAATGGGATATAGCTTTTAGATTATCTCGAAAAATTTTATCTTTTAATTTAAGGATATTGACAGTACCCAGAGGGTATAAATAAGGATATCCACAACTGGTTAAGTTTGAAAGATGCGATAAGAATATCAAAAATCCGATAAAAAAGCCCGGAAGTCCTAAAAGGCTTGAAAACAGTATCAATATATCAGTCCATATGGCAATTGCTCCAAAAATGTTTGGAACCAAAAACGCAGAAAGAGACGTTAGCGCGACTAACAATACCGCAACAGTAGATGCCAAACCCGATTGTACCGCTGTGTCTCCTAAAATTAACGCCCCTACAATACTAATGGCCTGCCCAATGGACTGGGGAAGCCTTACTCCTGCTTCTCTTAAAAGCTGAAAGAAAAACATCATCATTAAGATTTCTAAGAAAATCGGAAACGGTATAGCCGCTCTTGCAATTGCCAGTCTAAAAAGAAACAAGGGCGGAATTAAACTGAAATGGTGCGTTGTTAAAGCAATATATATTGGTGGAAGCAAAAGTGCGATGATAAATCCAATCCATCTAATCATTCTTACATAGTTTGCAAAATATTTATTTACATTATAATCATTAGGCGTCTGAAAATTTTCAATAAAAAAATGCGGAACTGTAATGCCAAAAGGGTCTCCTTCCACAAGAATTCCAACTCTACCTTCCGCCAGTCTGGATGCAAAAACATCAGGTTTTTCTGTATATCCTACGGTATCAAAGGCACTGGGTTTATCCTGTAATTGCTCTATTAAATAGTTGGATTGCTGAACAAAATTTACATCAATATTTTTTAAACTTTTTCTCACGTGATTAAGCAGTCTTTTCGGTGCAGACCCTTCTATATATAAAATCATCACTTCTGTAGTAACTTCCTTCCCCAATAAAAGAGATTCACATTTTAAGTCCTTAGTCGTCAGCCTTTTTCTTATAAGTGAAAGATTCGTATTGAGATTTTCTGTTAACCCTTCCCTGGGGCCTTTGATAACGGATTCAGTAGGAGGAACTTCTATTGCTCTCGTTGCTGTTTTCTTAGTATCGCAATAGAGCATGTCTTCAGTATTATCAAAGATTAAGACCGTATTCCCGGATAGAATTTGGTTGACTGCCTCATCAATGGACGAAATTCTTTCTAAATGACCTAGTGTAATGACATCTTTTTCTATTTGCTCTATGCTTAAAAGATGATCTTTTTGCTCTATGATAGGTTTTATAATCGCTTTGCTGATAATATCGTAATCAGAAACTGTTTCGATAAATATGAGATAAATATTTCCTGATTTCGTTTGAATGTCTCTTATTTGAAAATCTGAATTGTTTTGAAATATTGACTGAAGCGCAATTAAATTATTTACCATATATCTCACCCTTATTATTATTTGTTTGCTTAAGAATATTATTCATAAATATGGTAAATAATAGTTAAATGATATACGAATTTTGGGGGTGATTCTTATAGATAGATTCAATACAAAACATTTAGCATTTGTACTTATGGGTACAACCATTGTATCTCTGAAAACCTATCCCACTGTCTTTACACGAAGCGGCGGAAGAGATACCTGGATTGCCTTTATTATTTCTTCTGTTGTGATATTTTTTTATGCTTGGTTTATGTTTTCTTCTTTTAAAAAAACAAACTGCTATAATCTACATAAAATATACTGCGGTGCTGCTGGGAAATACTTAGGTAATTTCTTTATAATACTATATGGACTTACACTATTCTTAACCTTGCTTGAAAGTGCCTCGGTGGAAGCCAATTCTATGCATACGAATATGCTGCTGGAGACACCTACCTGGTATATTGTATTATTTTTTGTTTTTCCAGCAATATATACAGTCAAAAAGGGCAGAGCCGCTATCATGATTGCTACGATAATTTCAATGATACTTGTGACACTTTCAGGAATCAATTTAGCTATACTTACTTCTAAGTATAAGCATTTCAACTACTTGCTTCCTATACTTAGGAATGGAGTAACTCCAGGACTGATTAAATCTTTTTTCCAGTCCATAGGTTTATACGGATGTCTCTCCATTAGCTTTCCGTATTTAGAAGACCTGGATAATAAAAAGAATCTGGTAAAACATGAGCTGCTTGTAATGTTATTTATTATTCAAATCGAAATCGTTGCGATTGTAGGGATTACTGTTACCTTTGATATCCGTTACCTGAATACCATGTCTTATCCCAAACTGCTGCAGACCCAACTGGTTGACCTGGCACATTTT
>JAAYPH010000026.1 GCA_012519955.1 Candidatus Epulonipiscium sp. | reverse complement strand
AGGTCATTCTAGGATAGGCTTTTAACTGCGTATTCTCACTTCTTGCTTCAGAAGGAAGAATACCATGCATAGAATGAAAAGCACGGGAGAATGAATCAGCTGAATCATAACCATATTTTATGGCAACATCGATTATTCTTAAATTAGTATCTTTCAAATCAAGGGCAGCCAGCGTTAATCTTCTTCTTCGAACATATTCAGATAAGCCAATTCCTGATAAAAATGAAAACATCCTTTTAAAATGATACTCTGAGCAGTAAGCAATTTTAGATACTTCACTATAATCAATATTCTCCGCTAGGTGCTCTTCGATATATTCCAATGCTTTATTCATACTACTTAACGAATCCATTAAACAACCTCCTTTCATCATCGATATTATCAAAGGATACGCTTACCCATCCGACAATCTGTGCACAGTATAGTCGCTTCTCTTAAATATATCTACTCATTTTCTTAATTCTTTTCTTATCTGGTCTTTCCATTTATTAATATTCACTATTGCATTTTGCTCTCCACCTAAATATATATCCTCAATTGTCATAGACCAAAGTCCTAATTCACGCTCTCTTTCCTTGCTTGGAATAGGGTTTGTTATTTTCCCTACTGATTTTACTATTTCACGATTCTTCTTGAGGATATATGGTGTATCCCATTTATTATCATAAGCGTCAATAAATAGATTAACTAAATGTTTATATCCTTCTTCTGTATAATTTGAAGGATGTTGTATCATATAACAAGAAACAAGCCAAAAATGTAGCCCATATAGCTTTGGATCATTATGCTCCCACACAAGAGGAAACCCGAATAGCTCATAACATGAAAACCCATCTGTCTCCCTATTCTATACATCTCCCAGATTTCATAACTGTGTTATTATCAACCACTTATAACCAAACTCCTTTCGTGGAATGCTATACTGTTAAGTTTAATCTATGACGTAGCGTAAATGTCAATTTATATAAAGATATTACTTCAATTGGTCTAAACCAAATTCTGAAGTAAGCATTTCAAGATTATTAAATATTTCTCTTTCACTCCAATTCCACCATTGAAGCTTTAGCAAGAATTCAATCTTTTCATCACTAAATCGTTTTTTGATGAATTTAGCTGGATTCCCGCCATAGATCGCATAGGGTTCAACATCTTTTACTACAGTTGAGTTAGCGGCAATAATCGCACCATCTCCAATTTTAACACCTGGCATTATGGTTACATTTTGACCTATCCACACATCATTGCCAATCATTGTGTCTCCCTTGAAAGGAAGTTGTTCTATTGTAGGAGTCACCTTTTCCCATCCACAGCCGAAGATATTAAAGGGATAGGTTGTAGCTCCATCCATTCTATGATTTGCACCGTTCATGATAAATCTAACACCCTCTGCAATTGCACAGAACTTACCTATTATAAGTTTATCCCCTAGAAATTCGTAGTGATGCTCTATATTATCATAAAATTTTTCTGGAGACTTTTTATTATCGCTATAATAGGTATATTCGCCAATCTCAACATTGGGCCTTTTTGCTAGATTGCTTATAAAGCAAACTGTCTTTATATTTTCATTCGGATAAAGCTTTTTCTTATCTGGTCCCGTCATTGAATATTGTCTCCTCTCTTTTTCTTTCCGTAGTTCTTTGGGAAGTAATCCTTCCCAAGCTGCCAAACATACTGATCGATTTGCTTCAAGTTATAGTTATCCAATCCATAGAAGGAGCGAAAATCAATCAGTATGCCTTTGAATCTAACATAGTCCTTCAAATCACCATCTTGGAAATCTGAGAAGTTATCACGATTTCTAAAATAACGAAGCACCTCATCAACGTAGCTATCATAAATCGGATAATCAAGTGGATTGTGATGGCTACAATACTTTGAAGCAAAGGAGTAAAAATTCTTCTCTGTATCACCGATTGTTACATACTGGATATCCCGAACCAGGGTAACATCACCAGCTTTAAGTCTCAAATCGATATCCAAAGAGCATATATGTTTAGCCACCGGGTAGATTGAGAAAATGTTTGTACTATAAAAATCATTAAGCGTTGATGCCTTTAATAAAACATCGATAACGTCTGTATTCTTCGGGCAAAGCTCAAAAAATAGTTTATTAAGTGCATCCTCCTGCAGGTGATAGTTCTCAAGACCGTCCCACTTTGTAAGATAAATCTCAACCTGATCGATTGAAGGATTAGGAACATCAATGTCCATTTTCTTTTTACGAGTATATGCACGGTAAGCAGTCTTTTCCTGCTTAGGCGCAGATGGCTCGGCAATTCCATCAGAAGCTAAGAATAAACGGAACCTTCTAAGGTGAGACAAGTAACTATTAGCAAGTGATTTAGCGTTACCGGTCGAGTTCTCAGTAAGAGCCTTTATTAACTCGTCTTTTGCTGAATTCTCAAAATCATCATCAGTCACTGCATTCCAGAAAAGGTCTTTACTACCTTTCCTCCAAAGGTAGAAGGTATCTGTATAAGCAGTATTAATTGTTAATTGCGAAATATTCTGGCTATGTAGGAAGTTCCTATACAATGCACGCAGCTCATCATAAGGTAAAGCTTTCATTTTGTTTATATCCAATTTTACCCCCCATTTACTCAATATTCTTTAATCTATCAAGCCACTTCAATATGCAGCCACTTTTGAAGAAATCTAATAATGCACCATCGCAAAAGCGTTCTGCTCTAACAGCACCCATAATAAGCGCAAGCACACACTGTACATTCAAATTTGAAACATCAGCATTCTTCATAGATTCCGAATCCCATTCGAGGCCGTTATCTTTGAGAATATCTCCATAGTGGGTAAGCTCCATATCCTTATTGCTTTCTTCAAAGGTGTAAACATCGTCGATGAAGTTATTTACCATTTCGGAATAACCCACAAAAGGCATCTGTATCGGATGTTCCGGTGTTCCATCGTTTTCTTTATCAACAACCCATTCACCGATGCTATCCGCCTTGATTATAGGTATGTATTTTGTCAAAATATCGAAACTATTCATCCACATTCTCCTCTGTCATATTCCATTTATAATATTGAAACCCACAATACAATCATTGCATCATATATACCATGAGCAATGATTAAGGAGATTAAAGTGCATCCTTTTATTTTTTCTCTAAATATACAGAATAGAAATCCAAGAAATGCTGTTATTATAACTTGTAGGATATTCCCATTAAATATATGAAATAATCCAAACAGCACAGATGAAATTATTATTGCAAGCCATCTAGAGTCCTTGATTTCTAAAAGTTTATTAAATATATAACCTCTAAAAATTAATTCTTCTGCAAGGGCAACTCCCAATATTGCATAAACAAATTGATAAACAATTTTCCATGGCTGGGTATACGTTATATTTCCAACCATATCTTTAAACCCCAACATAATAGGCACAACAGTTAAAACTAATGACATGGCAAAAGCAAGTAACACTCCAAAGCCTATTTGTTGCAGAATCTTTTCCTTCCCGAAGCCGATATCTGCAAGGTTTTCCTTATTCACAATCATTAATATCCCTGGAACGATGAAAAGTACCCATTGTATGACGATCATGAGAATCATTCGTAGTGGTAAAGAAAACGACATGAGTAAATGTTGATTAAACATTGACACACCAAACACGGCAACAAATACACCAATAATAGCTATAATCAGCTGTAAGCGTAATTTTTTTACTTTTAATCTAATAACCTCTGAATTTTCATCCATATCTACACTCCATTTCATTAAATATTAAATTCTAAAAACTAGCATTTTTCTCTCTTACTCATCTTCGTCCTCCTCAGTAACATCAATACCAAATAACATCTGAAACTTATCGAAGTTATAGGGGTATGAGTTATCGCCATCAAATCTTACCGGGTTATGGCCATTGCCATATTCAAATTCCAACTCCCACTGTGTACCGTCAAGCACCATGTATCCGAAACGCTTAGTTGAATATCGTCTGCGCCACTCACCGATATGAAGATTTTTAAGTGCAGCTATAAAAGTATCCTTTGTACATGGCTCCTGGTTATCATCATCCCATAACGATAGAGGTTCTTCATCTTCCCATAATTTTGTATAAGCTTTCAATTCACCTGTTAGTTCTACAATATAGCTACGGTAACCACCAAAGAAACCGCCAATGCTAAAGGTAATCTTGCAAACAGCATCCATATTTGCATCAAAGTCAGCAACCTTTTCTTCTGACTTTGATAATGTATAAGTTCCACCCGCTTCAGCATAGGCTTGCTTGGCTCTCTCTAAATATTCACGATTCCAGTGTAGGCGAGTATCTTCACTTGGATGCATAACAGTTTTAATGCAACCATGCGGGTTTTCCATTGAATTTTTTAGACGTCCTATTTCTTGCTTAAGTCCGCGAATAGCGGTCATTATCTGTTCTTTAGTTTTTCCTTTAAGATACTCCTCATAGTATCCTTCTGGGCTAATCATCATATCAGGCCGCCTCCTTCACTTATTTCCTGTCTTTATTTCATTGCCATCAGGCAAAATAAATACTTGCTCAAACTTAATATCCAATACATGAGCTATAACTTTCAACATTTGTATTCTTAAAGTTTAGTTCATTTGAATAATTCCAGTTCCTATAGATTGTTTTTTACTTAACTGATTAAAGTTTAGCTTAGCATCCTTAATCTTCTGAATATCTTCCGCTTCCTTATCTGAGAATGTAGGCCCAAGAATAATGAAATCAATCAGATCCGAAGTAATGTTTATATCAATAAAATCTTTGTTGGGCATTTTGGAACTATGCAAATTCAATGCAGCTCTATATTCATTTTCCTCTTCCCAAAATTGATGTTTTAAAAAAGGTGCTATTTTCTCCACGGATTCAATATAGGAAAACATGGAGTTTACAAATGACTTTTTCAGGTTCATCTCAATACAATGTGGTCTCCCAACATAATCTCCCATTTGAATAGAACAAGCCGTTTGTATTGTTGGGACTATTTCTTGTGTTTGATCTTCGTCATATTTCAGTTTATCAAAAGTATCTAAGGCATTTTTGCACAAAAAGTCAAGTGCAACAACCTGTTGCTGAGGAGTGTAATATATTGGTGCTAAAAATCCTGCATCACAATACTCAGGTTTTTCACTTCGCAACAACCTAAGGAATTTGTCTCTGTTTACACCAATACACACACCGTTATAATCTCTTGGATCATCTTCATTTATTACTGGTCTGTTTATAGTATAAGCATCCCAAAGCAATCTGGAATCGGCTTTACCAGTGAAGCAAGCTACATACGATAAAAACTGTCTCTCATATTCATTCCTCTTAAAGTATCCCATCAAAAATTCTAATAGTTTTAGGTGATTACCAGATAAGCCTTGGTTTTGTATCTTAAGCTCTTTGATAATATCAACAATGTATGTTGTATCTAATAAATCATTTGATTTGGTGCTTAATTTAAATCTCCACGTACCATATTGCAGTATGCATTTAAATTTTTCAAAGTTCGTATAGTGAAAAATGGTTCTAGGAATTATGGCATCATATCTTTCATTGAGATGGTTTTCCTTTGCCATAGCTTCATCTCCCATTCAGCTTTTCTTGCTCAATAAATGAACCCAGTGAAATCCCATAATCATTACACCCATCAGGAAACATTTTTTCTGCTTCTTCTATTGCCATCCCATATGTATCCTCGCCATTATCTTTTCTAGTACTATGACCTGCGCACACATCTCCAAAATTAAACTCACAGGTAGAGCAATTCTGCTCAACGAGCTTGTCTCTTGGATTTGATTTTATTCTTTTTAACTTATCATTCATTTTCACTCTTCCTCCTTATAATAGCCGTAATCTCTATTCAATTTTCAAGGCAGGCAACACCGTCTCTATAGTTATGGGGAACATATCCAATATTGGCTCTCGTTTGTGGGAATATATCAATGACCTTATCTATTGGCATATACAAACCACAATTAAAATCAAATAGAATAATTATTCTGCTTTACTTTCTGGCAAGTAGTATACCTTCCCATCCTTCGCAATTAACTGCACATCTTCGAGATATAATTCAGTTTGCTCCTGCTGATGACCATTGCTATTACCATTGACCTGTTCATCTATCATGTTTGCTATGCTCTTATCAATTGTTCGGAAATTGAGTTCATTCTTTATTAAGCCTGGAAGGAAGTGAATTATTCTATCAAGTCCTTCTCTCTTACGCCGAGATTCTTCGGTATCAATGTTCAGGCGCTTTGCGGTATCCTGATGCCAGTTGGTGAGCCTCGCTTGTGTATCAACAACCTGCTGGGTATATATAGGGAGAAGAGCTACGCACTGTTCTCTGGAAACAGCACCAAGATGCAAGGTATATCTCAGGTCTGAAATTTTGCTCAGTAAGTCCAGCAATGATTTCTGGTACAGATACCAATTTTGCGCCTCATTCAGTTCTTTTTCATACGCCTCATAATCGAGGTCTTTCTTTTTCGCATAGCCCGCAAGTGTTAGGTTAGCCTGCCCTAGAAGCTGAGTACATTCTTCTTCGAGACTATCAATCCGGGCAATTTTGCTAAGTCTCAATTCATTGTTTTCAATTATTTCAACTTGAAAATCTGTTATCTTCTTAACATGAGCTATGAGTGAGAAAACTCGGCTACGGTACTCGTTATTTTGAAAATCTGAAATCTTAGATATACCATCACTGATTGCGCAAAGCTTAGCATTAATCTGTGTCATGTAATACTGGCCAACAACCATTGATGCAACTCCCATAGCTGCAGCAGCAGTATTTGCTACCACGGCTGTTCCTTTTTGAGCCTCAACTGCCACTAAATTGGCATGACCTTTAATGCCGTCAGCACCATGATATAAACCACGAACAGCATTTTCCATTGCACTCGAGTTAGTGAGCTTTGCTCCTGCAGGAATTATAGCTCGGTATAATACCTCTCTATTTGCTTGTACTGCTTGAACCGCATTATTTGCAGAATTACCTGCCTGTGCCAATCCCGGAATAAGATTGTTTACATGTGCCAGAACCTTACTATTTGTGATTTCAACTAGTTTACTCTCGTCAGCTATGGCTTCAACCGGAAGCATCTCCATTTGGATTTCAAGTTTATGTAAGCTATCTTCCTTCATTTTGAGTGCTTTTGATGTCGAAGCATCCATAGCAACTGAGGTAACCTTTGACTCTTGGTCTTTTTTCTTTTTCAAGAATAATGTTAAGCAGATGGTAGCAAATATTACGAATATTCCGATTATTATGTATTCCATGTAATGTTATTCCTCCTTTACTCATTACCTGTCTTTATTTCATTGCCGTCAGGCAAAATAAATACTTGCTCAAACTTAATATCCAGTGCATCTGCTATAGATTTCAATTCATCCAAAGCTACAGTTTCACGTTTTAGTTTTTTATTAAAGTTCTGTGGAGTCTGACCAATACGTCTAGCCAGTTCCGCAACACTTATATTCATTTGCTCACACAGTTGCTTAATCATTTCTGCCGTAGTCATACAGCACCTCCAATTTACACTAATATATATTATAAACCATTTGGTTGATATTGGCAATAGTTTTTCAGTATTGTTACAATTAGAAACCAAAAGAAAAACCCACAACTCTATTCTAGAGTCATGGGCTATTTGAATCTGTTTTTCATACTTCCATTTCAATTCCAGATTTATAGCATATTACAAAGTGGTCATCATAAACAGTAACATTCTGTATTAACTTTCTTACAAGTACATCATCATATCTTTGGGTACGGTATTTATTGTTGCAGATAAATTCTATCAGCTCGTTTATCCTCTCATTCTCACCACTTAATGATGCATCTTCAATAAGAAGGGTCTGACGTTTTTCACGCAGGTTATCAATCTCATCTGCAAGAGGTTCATAGTCTTTCCCTTTATTCGCAAGGCTAATTAATTCTTTCTGCTTTTCTTCAAGCAAGGTGTTAAGTTCTGAAATTCGATATTCCGTGGTGTCACCGATTACCGCATGAATGTTTTCTTCCAGTGTTTTTATCATGTTATCACCGCCAGCAAGTAATCTATTAATGGCAGTCATAACAGCATCATATAAATCGCCTTCCTTTACTGTTCGGCTCTTACATACTTTGGGTCCTTGCTCGATTCTTGTTACGCATCTCCAAACAATTTCTTTTCTACCGTGAACATTCCAATATGTTCGTCTATAAATGTCTCCGCAACCGCTGCAAAAGGTGATGGTACTCAAAGCGTATTTACTGCTGTAAATTCTTTTGTTCTTGTCTGCACCTGTGTAAATGTTATTTCTGCGATGAAGTTCTTCCTGTGCTTGTAAAAAGAGTTCTTTTGGAATGATAGCCTCATGGCTATTTTCAACAACCTAGTTTAAATTTGGTTCAAAATCACGGAAATCCCTTTATATCAAGCACTATTACACTCTTATTTCTCAACCCTTGACATCAATGCAACACTCTCCACATGACACGAGCGGATAAAATGAATGTCATTTGGGTATGCCCATACTCGGAAACATATCCAATCTTAACAATAACACGATTTATTTAGTTAATAATTTCACCTTTGTTCTTGGCTAATTTTTCACGCCATTCTCCTTGCTCAGCAGTTGTCAATTTCATCCACTCTGTTACTTCACCAATAATTTTTAATGGTTCTTTCGAGCGATATGAACGTGTTAAGTTACCAGGGAACTTTTTATCAGTAACATTAGGATCGTTTTCAAATTCACCAGTTGGTTCTACAATATAAATACGTTCTCTTCCTTCTCCTATTGCTAATGATGCTGCAAGCCCTGCACCATTTATATTAGCAGTGAAATAGATGTGGTTCATTTTAAGGTCAGGTTTGTAATTTGAAGTTCCACCCGCTATCAGTAAATTACCAACTTTCAAATCTGCCTTTGTCCCATGATAAAATGGGCCTACATCAGTAGGTGCACCCTTAGCTGAATTTGATAATTCATAATTTCTTTTTGCATTCTCAGAATCATCCAACTCCTCATAACATTTGGCAATGTTTAAATATAAAGTTGGGTATGCACTTTTAACATTTTCATCATTTATCTTTAGGGCATACTGTAGAGACATCTCCATCCATTTTAGCCTGTCTATAGTACTCTTTTGTATACGTCCCAAATGATAGGATGTTATAAATCTTTCATAGTCATCTCTTGTTTCTTGCCATGCTTTTTGAAATATCACAAGTGCTTCATCACTGTTTCCTCTCTCCTCCAACCCCATCCCAGTCATACAGAGTTTTATAATAGGATTATTGGGATCAAATTTTATTTTCATTTAATCTTACCTCCAAATTAATTGTTATAATCTTCAGTCACGAATTCATCATCAAGTTTCTTCTATGGTCTTAGATCTTTGATATCCATTGAGCACAACTCTGCGGCAGAATCTTTTGCTATACCTCTGGCTCTATTTCCTCAACCGCTCTATCTAAAAAAACTTCTCCGTCTAAGTGTTCTAATTCATGACAAAAGCACTTATCCATTTCATCTTCACCTGCCACAATAATTTCTTCGCCATATTCATTCATAGCTCGAACAGTAATTTTTTTAAGGACTAATTGTTTTTACAAAACGATTAGGAAAACTAATACATCCCTCAATACATTCTTGAACTCCGCTATATTCTATAATTTGCGTGTTGACTAGTTTAAGAGTATATCCACAATAATCTATTGCGACTAATCGTTTCAAAATTCCTAATTAATTTGCCTGATCTTATCATCAATCCGAGTTACTTCTCTACATTTTTTACGCAAAATACTGTCATTATTATATCGGATTTTCCTTATTGCCATTAGTATTCCTCCTGCTACTGTCTGAACGCGTTTTTCTTTGACTTTTTTCAAACAAAAACACTTGTGAAATGTCGTAAACAAGCCAGATAGAGGGTTCAAATTTTTTAACTCTTTGTCAAAAATATATGAATCCTTCTCTATATCAGATGTACTAATTTCTATATACTCAAAAGTGACCTACACCAACAATCCAATATAATCTATTTCTATTGTACTTTAATTTAACAACTGCCGTATTCGTATTTTAGGATGACTAAATTATTTATACTGTGTTTTCAAACCACTATGTTTTGAAGGCTGATAATAAAATAGAGCTGTTGCTAATATACCTAAAAACAACAATACAATACTCATAACAAAGGACAATGCTCTCGAAATATCACTCAGCAACCCTCCTATATATCCAAAGGGTACGCTCACCAGCATTACTGTCGTCTGAAGTAAGGCCATAATTCCTGAGCGCTCCATAGGATCAACATTAATAGCTACCAACGATTCCCTAAGCGTATTTAAAACAGCAATACCTAGTGCTTCAAAAATTAAAGAAATCGATAGTATTATATATCCCCACATACTAGTGTTTGTAATTGAAATTAGCAATATACAACTGACCATGGAACAAAAAAATCCTCCATACAGCGGCCATTTCAGCTTCGTTTGCTTAATATGTGAGATAACAGTAAAGAAAAGAACAATGGAAAGTATACTGCGTGCCATCGGAAATATGGGCAATAATGTATCCGGGATACCAATACGACGGGACGCTATAATCTGCCAGAAGGTCATTCCAAGCATAGTTACAATCTCTACCAATATGCTGATGACTATAGCAAACATTATACCTCGGGAATTTAGTATCTTGCGTAATGCACTTTTATATCCGGATAGCATTTCGCTCCAAGACATATTATAAGATGCCTCACGTCTGATTTTGCCAACAGCTGTTTCTGTTGATAACTTATATAGAATTAAAAGCTTTGCGGTCATAACAATAAATGCATTGATATAGAGTATTCGTATGGCTGGTGCTAGTGTTAACTTTGCTACAAGCACTGAGGATATTGGTGCAAACAGTGCTGAGAGATTACCGGAAATTATTACCCATGAATATATATGAGTTATTTTGTCCTTCGGAGCATCCTCTACCAGCAAACAATCCCAAGACACTGTGGTTATCTTCATCATACCGTTAAGCAATGCTGCTACAACAAAGAACCAAAAACCCTGACTAAATGCCCATATGAGGCAAGGAAGACTCCATGCCAGAAAATCAAATACTACAGTACTCTTCCTGCGCCCCATTTTGTCAATAATAACACCGGATAAAAATGCAAAAATCATCTGGGAAAACATATAAATTGAAGTAATAATCCCAACCTGTACATCGCTCATACCGAAAGTAAGCATATAAACCGTTGCATAAGGTATACACAGATTCATAGAAAGACCCCACATAGGTTCAGTATAAACACATGCACGGGGATTGCCCCGCAGCTCAATAAGGGTACGCAGTAATTGGTTTTTCATCAATATATTTTTCATTTATATAATTCCGTCCTTATCCTATAATTTCTTGTAAAAATATTAGAATTTTCATGCACTAATATCTTTATATTGTTATCGGATTACTTTGATTAAAAGATTATTCAGGCGTTAGAAGTTCGTTAGAAAACGATGAAAATTAAAAAGATTTGAAAGATTCAAAAATCTCTCAAACCCTTGTGGTGCGGATGAAGGGACTTGAACCCCCACGTCGTCGACACTAGATCCTAAGTGACGTGAAGCATTGATTACAACATATTATGCAAAATTGTTTTTTCTTATTTAAACCCTTTATTTCCAAGGGGTTAAAGCAGTTTATATCATAAAAATAGTCGAAAGCATTTATACTCATAAACATAATATTTTTTAAACTATGGACCAAAATGTGACCAGTTACTTTATATGCTTTTTTTATTTCTTAGTTTATTTAGGGGCTGTTGCAAAACTAACTGAAACAGAAACAAGTTAGTTTTGTAGCAGCTTTTTTGCGTAAAAATAGTAAAAGGAGCTGTTGCAGAAATGGAAAGAGAAATTATTGTTGAACGAGTAAGAGAAGGGATTGAAAAGCAAAGAAATTTGGTACAAAAAGTGGCATAGCAATAGGAGACCTGAAAGGACATTACCAAAAGAGTTTAAGAAGTATTACGATAAATGGAATGAAAAAGAAATAAAAGCTACTGAATTTGCAAAATTAATAGGCGTAAGCAGGGCGACTCTTTATAGATATATAAGTTTATTTAAAAGTAGAAAATAATTCTATTTACATTCACATTTCAGTACACAGATACTCTCACTACTAGGTTATGCTTTGCTTTATAGTTGCCTGACCTGTGAAATTCATCGCCAAATAAGCAGACAATAACGGCAATACCAGCAAATACCCTATGGCAAGTAACAAGAATCCAGGAACAAACCAACCGCTATACCAGATAAATCCCAACGTCCATAACAGCCCCAGTAGCCAGCCCTTCCATGCAAAAGCCCTGCCGGGAATCACGGGAAGGAGCAAAGGCGTTATGACAGTTCCCGTTATGACAGTACCCGTATAGGCAATGAAATCCGTAAGTCCGAAAGGACTTGCAACAAACAGATTTAGAAGAAACATTACGCCAAAAACCATTAATGAAGACTTTAAAGCAGCCACCAGCTCCACCGGAGTAAGAACCACTCTGTCCCACATCGTAAATTTCACGGTTCGCATTTCTTGTGTGGCTTTGAAACCCGAATCAAGAAATGCCTTTATATCCTTCGCCTTACAGGTCCATAAACAACAGAAAATCCGGTTTGTTTTGTCACTTCATGGGCACTCACACCGGGTGCCCCCAATTGAGGCAGCACCAATTTCCTATGCAATATTATCTTAGACAGCCCAGTTTTCGATATACGGCTCACTAACTCATCGGTGCCAAATGTACCTTTACCAGCAGCACACCAAACATTGATGCCCTTTGTATCAAGTATCAAAATCCAACAATCCAAGTCTCTACTTTGATATGATTTTATAATATTATAGTGCTCCGGCTTTTATACGCTGAGGCTTTTTCTGTTTATTCATTGACAATTATCTATGCGACTGATATCTTATATATAGATAAATATCTATGTGAGGATGCATCTATGGAGAAAATAGTTGTTGCAAGTATAAGTAAAGCATTAGGAGATACAAATAGACTGGAAATTATTCAGATGTTATCGGATGGAGAAAAGTGCGGATGCAAGCTTCTGGAAAAATTTGATATAACACAGCCAACCTTATCTTATCATATGAAGATATTAGTTGAATGTGGTCTTGTTAATGATCGTAAAGAAGGAAAGTGGCATCATTATTCTTTGAACTGCGAAATGCTAAAAGAATATAGGGAATTTATCGAAGCACTATCATGTGTTGATAGTAAGAAGTGTTGTTGTGATGGAGGTATAAAATGACGATAACAGATAGAGCAGCTTGTATTCTTGCTGATATAAAAAGGGAAACAGGTAATAATCCAATTGTGATTTTTAAGAATATTGCAAAGAATGACTACGTAAATATCCACGGTCCAGAGCATCATATACTTGTTGGAGCTAGCATTCTTGTTGCTTATAAAAATGCTGGTGGTGCGATTGATCTGGATGAAGCACTAGATAGGCTTATGAAAGAAGGATTAAGAATGCCTGGCGCCATGTGTGGGCTTTGGGGTATTTGTGGAGCTATAACATCACTTGGAGCAGCGCTTTCTATTATTGATGGTACAGGACCATTATCTACAGATGGTACCTGGGGGAATCATATGCAATACACATCGGCTGCAATCGGAGAACTTGGAGCAATAAATGGACCTAGGTGCTGCAAGAGAGATTCTATGATTGCTTTCAAGAATGGAATTGAATATATAAACAGCCATTATGATGTTCATTTGGAATATGAAAATATGGTCTGTGATTATTCTAAATTGAATGAGCAGTGCATTAAAGAGAGGTGCCCATATTATGAATAAGAAAAAAGTGGCATTTATCTGCGTGCATAATTCCTGCCGTAGTCAGATAGCTGAAGCACTTGGAAAGAATCTTGCATCAGATGTATTTGTTAGCTATTCTGCCGGAACTGAAACTAAGCCACAGATTAATCAGGATGCAGTTCGTATTATAAAAAAACTGTACGGTATTGATATGGAACAGACACAGTATTCAAAATTGATTACGGATATTCCAGAGCCAGATATAGCGATATCTATGGGATGTAATGTTCGCTGTCCATTTATTGGAAGAGCCTTTAATGATAACTGGGGGCTTGAAGATCCAACAGGAAAATCGGATGAGGAATTTATTCGTATTATAAAAAAAATTGAAGAAAAAATACAAGAATTAAAGCAGGTGATAAAGTATGACTCATAAGGAGAAAGCCTTAGAATATTTTAATAAGAAATTTCATTGTTCACAGGCAGTGTTAGCAGCTTTTGCAGATGAATGTGGTTTGACAGAGGAACAAGCATTAAAGCTAGGTGCATGTTTTGGAAGTGGTATGCGTAAAGGTGAAGTTTGTGGTGCCTGTACAGGAGCTTTGATGGTATTGGGCTTATTATATGGTCAATTTGATAAAGCTGATACGGAAAGTCGATTAACAGCAAATAAGGTCAATGATAAAATGATGAATGGCTTCGCAGAAGTATGTGGTTCTTATATATGTAATGATTTGCTCAAATGTGATATTTCTACCAAAGAGGGTGTTGAGTATGCAAGAGCTAATAACTTGTTTACGGAGTTTTGTCCGATGATGGTTGCTAATGCGGTTGATGTGCTAGAGAAAATAATTGAGGATCAAAATTAGAATTCGCATATAATCCATAGTAGTAAGTTTTTTTCGTAGGAGTGTAAATAATATTGTGTTTTTCGACGTTATGTAAAATTACCATAAGCAACATAAGAACCATGTATTTTTGAGGTCCGCTTTTCTTTGCTTCTTTCTTTTCACGAGAAAAGAAAGAAGGGTATTAATATACATAACTTACTGGCATAAAACTACAAAAACTTAATAGCTGAGTCAATCCTGTGATTGTAAACTGTCTATAAACTCAATAAGTTTTTGAACTTGATCTGGTTTTAGATTTTGTGCAGAGTCAACTAAATCTTTTAAATGGCCAGTAATTGGAGTAGCTGAATTTTGACCTAAAAGCTCTGATACATTTAAGTTAAAAGCCTTAGAAAGCTTCAGCAAAGTATCAAGGGTAGGATTTTTCTCCCCTCTTTCAAGAGCACTTATAAAAGATGGTGAAACTCCTGATGCCTTGCTTAAGTCAGATAAAGTCATTTTGAACTTTTTTCTTAATAGTTGTAGCTGCTTACCAAATTCCATTTGTTAGTGTCTTACTCCTCTACAGATATACTTAATTATAAAATAAATACGCAAAAACGTAAAGAATAACCAGAAATAAAAAGATAATATATAAATTGCAAGTTAAAGTGACGGTAAAATTGTGGTAAAATTGTATAATGCAAACATCGTCACTATTTTTCGGGATGTCAAGGGCGAGCATAGCTCGTTCATCGGAGGCAAAGCCGAAGACCCT
>JAAYPH010000234.1 GCA_012519955.1 Candidatus Epulonipiscium sp. | reverse complement strand
CAACATTAAAGGCTTAGGAGTCATAAATAATGCTCCTAAGCCCTAGATTGTATTTTACTTAAGTTTATTCAGTTGTAAAACTAATTAATATTTTCTTCACCAACACCAGTTGACAAAGAACCTTAATTGCATAGGAAACCCCTCAGGATTTCCTATGCAATTAAAAAGGCAGTACATCATAGACGTACTGCCACTAGAACACTTATAACTATACAATAAAATCACATAGTTAACGGACTCTAATAGACTTTCCCTCCGAAAGTTTATTACATCACTCATTTAGGCAGGTCTCCTGACTTATGATTCATCCTTGTCTTTCCCTTCCCCTAGAAAAAGAGCTTCTAGAGTGGCTTTAAAGACTCGTCATCAAATACAGTAGCGGGGGCTGTTACGGATTCTAACCGTATTCCCTTTTCACCTTAAAAGGCACCTAAATGAACTATTCAGTTAATGGATTATTGAAGTTTGAATCTTTCTACCGCTTTCATAAGTTTTTCTTTTCCTATCTTTACCTCTTCTGCTTGTTCTGCTATTCCAGTAACTTTATCTGCAATGATTGCCGTATTCTCAGCTACATTGGTAATTCCGCTGGCTCCTTCATTGGTCGCTGAAGCAATTTCTTCAATAGCTTTCATCATATTCTGTATGGAAGCCAATAATTCCTCCGATGTAGCACTGAAATCTGTAATAATATCACTTACATTTTCTGCGTCATTTTGATATTTATCTGTTGCTTCCAGCATCAATCCATAATCTTCTTTTACATCTGAAGAAACGAATTCCATTAATTTATTGGAAGTTGAAGACAGATTATTTACTGAGTTTTGAACTGTCTTTATGATTTCCTGTATTTCCAGTGCTGTAGATCCAGAGCTTTCAGCCAGTTTCCCAATTTCTCCTGCAACCACCGCAAAGCCTCTGCCTGCTTCTCCTGCTCTGGCTGCCTCTATAGCTGCATTTAATGCCAAAAGATTGGTTTGAGAAGTAATTTGAAGAATCGCATTGGATAAGGCAGTGATTTGTTCTACCGATTTTGATTCTTCAATTGCTTTTTCCAGGGCTAGTTTTGCTTCTTCCAGGATATTCATCGCATTATCTTGAGAAGATAGAACTTTTTCCCTTAATGTGCTTGCTCTTTCTCGAATTTCTTCAACGGTTCTGGCACCGTCCTGTGCCTTTAACGCAATGGAATTTGCAGCATTTTCAATTTCAACAGCAGTTGCATTCATTTCCTCGGAAGATGCCGCTGTTTCTTCCATTCCTGCTGAAATTTCTTCTGTTGTGGATGCCACTTCGTCTATTTGTCCCTTTAGCATATCGATATTTGTATCAACTTCTAAAACTGCCTCCATAGATTTATTGGATTCAGTTACAATATCTTGAACCATGCTTCTAAGGGTCGTGATCATCTGCTGCAGAGACCTTGAAATAAGGCCTATTTCATCTTTATATTTTTGGTATTTGCTTGGCATATCAACAGTTAAATCTCCCTTGGAGATCTGTTCGATAATCTTTGAAACTTCCTTGATTGGCTTTGATATTTTCTTCCCTACAAAGGCGGAGACCATCACAAATATAATTCCAACTAAAAGGGACATGACCCCAAGAATTGTAATTTGTCTGCTGATTTGGCTTCTCATTTCTACTTTCTTAGCATTAATTACCGCATCGATATCGTCCGTATAGTTTCCTGTTCCTATAACCCATCCAAAAGGTTTAAACTCTAATGAATAACTGCGCTTAGGCAGGGGATCCGTCTGCCCCTCTTTTGGGAAGTGGTAATCTGAAAAACCGCCGCCTTCCTGCATTCCGTTTTTTAGTATTTCTTTGATATAATAGGTACCATTGCTGTCTTGTGCTTCATAACGATTGGTACCTTCTGTCTTGCTTCCGTATAATACTACATTAACCCCTTCAGTTGTGTCAATCCAAAAATAGCCGTTTTCACCGTAACGTATCTCTCTGATCATATCGGCTGCCGCTTTTTTGGCTTCTTCTAAGGTCATTTCTCCTTTATCCACTTTATCGCTATATTGTTGTAATATGCTGGTAGCATTTTGCACCTGAGTTGAAATCAGATTATCAAAGCTGTCTCTCATGCTTTTTTCCATCACCGCTAAGGACGCATTTTGTGTACCGATAATCAGTGAAAGGGATATGGCACCCAGTAATAATACCAGTACGAAGGTATTAAACAAGGACAGTAGTATGATTTTCGTTTCAATTTTTTTCATTAGAATCCGCCCCTTATATCTTATTATTTTAATATCCTAAATTAATCTTAACCCTAGTTTTTTTGTTGGTCAAGTTCAAAATTTTACAATTTTTACATACATTTCCCGACTATTCCTATATATTTAATCCCTTTTTCCCCATATTTTTTATTAATGTTTAAATTTTAAACTATTTTCTTTTATTTTGCAACATCGTTTAATTGCCAAAAAAGCTGTTGGTTTTTACCAACAGCTTCTGCAATTTTAACTATTTAAATTCTTTAAATACTTCCTTCTTAGCTCCACAGACTGGACATACATCCGGCGATTCATCCAAAACCGTATAACCGCAAACAGGACATATATAAACCGCCTCAAAGTCATAATCTTTCCCCGCCCTCGCGCTTTCTTGCGCTTCTTTAAACATTTTTGCATGAATTTTTTCAGCCTCCAGTGCATAGTGGAAGGAACGCTTTGCACCTTTTTCGTCTTGAAATTCTGCAGTCTGCAGATAAACCGGATACATTTGTTCTACTTCATGGAGCTCCCCATCAATACCTCCTTGGAGATTTTCTACGGTACTTCCAATGCCAAAAACTCCTCCTGCAGGAACCGTATAGTCTCCTTTTTGCTCTTTTAATACATTGAAATGATTATTGGCATGAACATATTCCGCATACCCTATAGCTTCAAAAAGAGTTCCTATTTTGGGAAATCCCTCTTTTCTTGCTGCCTCACCCCAAATCAGATAGCGCATATGAGCCATGCTTTCTCCACCATAAGCAGAACGTAAAAAGTCAGCAGTCATTGCATTATTAACCATAAGACTCCTCCTTCTTTAGTACTCTTAAATTCATCTTAGTTAGATTACGCAAATTATGCTGCCTTTATACATTAATCTCGTCCTCCACTTTGATTCTTTTCTATTAATGTACCCCTTGCTGAGATTTTTGTCAAATCACTGTAAATCTCCCTAGTAAATATGCATAAACGTAATATTTTCTTTTTTCTAAATATGTGGAAAATGTCCTCTTTTTGTTTTATAATAGGATTACTAATAAAGATCGGAGGACAAACTATGCGCCTGGTCCCAATAGAATGCTTAAACGGCGGAGAAATTATAGCCAAGACGATTATTGATGAAACTGGCAGCAGATTGCTTTCTAGAAATACCAGTTTCAAGCCTTATTATAAACAAAAATTAGTTGAAAGAGGAATTGAAAAAATATATATTGCCGATGAGTTGTCCGAAGGCATTGAAAGTAAAGACGTCATTTCTGAAAAGGTTAGGGTAGAAACCATTGATTTGGTAAAAGATATGGTTTCTTTATTCAAAGCGACTCAGCAGATAGATGTCAACAGGCTGGAAGATTCCGTTATTAGGATTATAGAAGACATCTTAAACAATAAAGAAATCTTATATGATATGGTAGATATTAAAACCAAAGACAACTACACCTATTGCCATTGTGTGAATGTATCTGTTCTATGTGTAATGCTTGGAAGAAAAATGGGCGCAAATAGATCCTACTTAAAGAAGTTAGCTTTAGGGGGGCTTCTTCATGACTTTGGAAAGATATTAATTCCTGATGAAATATTAAATAAGCCCTTAAAATTATCTAATACGGAGTTTGATTTGGTAAAGCTCCATCCCCTTCAAGGCTATCAAATATTTAAAGACCATCCTTTATTAACTCCCATAAGTAAAGCCATGATTCTGATGCATCATGAGCAAATCAGCGGTGAAGGATATCCCCTTGGAGTCCCTCGGGATAAAATCCCCGAAGGGGCTAAAATTTGTGCGATCTGCGACGTATTTGATGCAATGACCAGTAAACGTATTCACAGGGATCCCTATACAATTATTGATACTTTAAATGAAATGGAGAAAATGACAAGATATCATTTAGATCCTGATATTTTTAAAATATTTAGAAGTATCATATGTTATTATCCTGTGGGTACTACTGTTTTACTAACTGACGAGACAATTGCTATTGTAGAAAAGAACAAAACCGAATCGATCAGTCAGCCTACTGTGAGAGTAATCTATGATTTAAAATCTCAGCAAGAGCTTTTTAAACGACTGGATTTGATGCTTTGTGACGATGTCAAAATAAAAAGAGAGTTAATTCCGGAAGAATATATGAATAACCCATCCATCTTAAGAGCCATGAAACAGTCATAAAAAAAATAAGACCTCTATTGGTCTTATAAAGAATACAACTATTTTAGTAATAGTAAGGATATGGGTATTGATAGTATGGGTATTGGTAGTATGGATAGCCGTATCCATAGAAAAAGTCATAGGGGTATCTTCTGCGATATCTTTGTCTTCTTCCGAATAATTCAGAAAGTAAAAGTGCTCCTGTAAGAGAACGAACGAGACGATTTCTAGGTATTCTTTGTCTGTCCATATCAGATTCTTCTAATACTTCTGGCATGTCATTGACTACTCTTTCATAAATTTTATCTACCATTCGTTCTATAGCTTCTCGATCAGGATATTCATCGTACATGGGGCTTCCATCATAATCCATTCGGTTGCATTCATCGTCTATATGTTTTAGTATTCTTTGATTTAATTCCGGATGCATTCTTTTTAAATACTCTCTATCTCTATCATCCATTTCATCCATATAATAGAGAGGCATGGTTTGCTGCATACCTGGTTGGCACATTCCAGGCTGATACATCCCCGGTTGATACATTCCCGGATACATCCCTGATTGCGGCATCATGGTATCTTGCATGCCTGGCTGATGCATCATTGGTTGCTGCATCATTGGTTGTTGCATCATAGGCTGCTGGTTCATAGGTTGCTGCATCATTGGCTGTTGATTCATGGGTTGTTGGCCGGCTGGCTGCTGATTGCCTTGGTAGTGTCTATCTTGTTCAAAGTTTTGAGGCATCTCTCTTCCTCCTTATTCTATATTTATTATTCAATAACAATATATGCATTATATTCCATTTGGTTCGTGTCAAGAAAAAGTTTCGCTTGCGAAACTCTCGCGCCGAGCACGGTCGGCAATGCCAACAAAATTCAATATACGCGAGTGTGCATCCTGCCCACAGGGCTTTTTATTGTATAAGAAATTCATAGGAATTTCTTATACAATAAAAAAATCCCTAAATAATTAGGGATTTTTTGTCGTTCTAATCTGCTGAGACATGAATAGGCTCTAAGTGCCAAATTTCTTCTGCATATTCTTTTATTGTTCTGTCGCTGGAAAACTTTCCGCTTTTAGCTGTATTCATGATTTGCATTTTCGTCCAGTTTTCTCTGTTCTGATAAGCTTCAACGATTCTTCTGTGAGCCTGTGCGTAACTTTCAAAATCTTTTAATATAAAATATTCGTCTCTTCCATTTAATAAACTATCATAGATTTCTCTAAACAATTCTGGATTTTGCGGACACAAAAATCCATTAATAAGTTGTGTTAAAACTAATCTAACATCCTGGTTTGTATTATAAACATCCCAAGGATTATAGCTTCCATTTCTGTAATACTCAATTACTTGATCCGCCGTCAAACCAAAGATAAAGATATTTTCATCTCCAACTTCTTCTTTGATTTCTATATTGGCGCCATCCAGGGTACCTATGGTAACTGCTCCGTTTAGCATAAACTTCATATTGCCTGTTCCCGATGCTTCTTTACTAGCTGTTGAGATCTGTTCGCTGATGTCCGCAGCTGGGAAGAGCTTTTCAGCACTGGATACATTGTAGTTTTCTATAAATACAACTTTTATTTTGCCATTAATGCTCTCATCTTTATTAATGACATCCGCAACTGTATTGATCAGTTTAATAATCATTTTTGCTCTTCCATATCCCGGTGCAGCCTTTGCCCCAAAGATGAAGGTACGAGGATAGAATTCCATATCAGGATGGGCTTTTAATTGATTATACAAATGCATAATATGAAGCACATTAAGGAGCTGTCTCTTATACTCATGAAGTCTCTTGATCTGAATATCGTAAATAGAATTTGGATCTATATCAATATTGTTATGCTTCTTGATGTATTCTGCTAATCTCACCTTGTTTTCATACTTGATTTCCATAAATCTCTTTCTAAACGCTTCATCTTCTTTATATGGAATAAGTTTTTGAAGTTCCGATAAATTTGTAAGCCATCCATCGCCTATGGTTTGTGTAATGAGTTCTGCAAGCTTTGGATTCGCTTTTGCAAGCCATCTTCTTTGAGTGATACCATTGGTTTTATTATTAAACTTATACGGATATAATTCATAGAAGTCTTTTAATTCCTGATGCTTAAGAATTTCCGTATGCAGTGCAGCTACTCCATTTACTGAGTGACTTCCTACGATAGCCAGCCATGCCATTTTAACTTGACCATCGGATATAATCGCCATACGTCTGATTCTTTCATGATCGTCTTTGTAACGAATCATAATCTCAAGACAGAATCTGCGGTTAATTTCTTCTATGATTTGATAAATTCTTGGAAGCAATCGGCTAAATAATTCAACCGGCCACTTTTCAAGGGCTTCTGACATTATTGTATGGTTTGTATATCCACAAACCTGTGTTGTAATATCCCATGCTTCATCCCAGGATAAATCTTCTTCGTCTAAAAGGATTCTCATCAGTTCAGCTACTGCCATGGAAGGATGGGTGTCGTTAAGCTGGAAAGCCACTTTCTTAGGTAAGTCTCTTAAATCTTTGTGTTTTGCTTTAAATTTCTTTACTGCCGTTTGCACGCTGGCAGAGATGAAAAAGTACTGCTGTTTTAATCTAAGCTCTTTACCCTGTATATGATTATCATTTGGATATAATACTTCTACGATGGTTTCTGCCAAATATTGCTGCTCTACTGCTTTTTGATAATCCCCTTGGTCAAATTTCTTAAAATCAAATTTTATAATCGCTCTTGCATCCCATAATCTTAAAGTGTTTACCGTGTAATTATTATATCCTAAAATCGGAATATCATAGGGAACCGCTATAATCGTTTGACAATTTTCCTGGATGAATCTATCTTCTCCATTTGGTTTCTTTTCAACTCTGACCGTTCCTCCGAATTTTACTTCGCACGCATACTCAGAGCGTCTGATTTCCCATGGATTACCGTTTTCAAGCCAGTTGTCCGGCTGTTCCACCTGATACCCATCAACAATTTTTTGTTCAAATATGCCATGTCTATATCTAATACCACAGCCATAGGCAGGGTATTCCAAAGTAGCGAGAGAATCCAGGAAACAAGCAGCAAGTCTTCCTAAGCCCCCGTTTCCAAGGCCTGGATCGGGTTCTTCTTCTTCAATGTCATTATAGTTGATTCCCAATTCTGCCAGAGCCTCTTCAACTTCCTTCTTTGCCATCAAATTGATTAAATTGTTTCCAAGAGCACGACCCATTAAAAATTCCATGGATAAATAGTAAACTACTTTACCATCTTTTTCTTCGTAGGTTTTATGGGTAGCAATCCAGCGATCGGTAATTAGATCTCGAAGTGCAAAGACAACTGCTTGATAAATTTGTTGCTTTGTTGCCGTCTCAATGGTCTTTCTCTTTAATGTTTTAACGTTCTCTAACACTTGTCGTTTAAATTCTGCCTTATTAAAATCCAAATTCAAAGCAAATCCCTCCAAATTAATTCTTATAAACAATAAAACGCTTCAAAAGACTTGATAATGTATTCGTGATCTAATGTGCCGCCTAATTCCCTGACAGAATGCATGGAAAGCATAGGATTGCCGACATCTATGCAGCGTATTCCCAATTGTGTGGCACTAATAGGGCCTATGGTACTGCCCCCTAATTCATCTGAGCGATTGACAAATTTTTGAACAGGCACCCCCGCTTTTCGACATATTTCTTGATATACTGCGCTGGTATCTGCATCAGTAGCATATTTTTGGTCAGCATTTATTTTTATGACAGGTCCTCCATTGATGAGAGGATGATGGGTTGGGTCTTGTTTTTCTTCATAATTTGGGTGAAGAGCATGGGCCATATCAGCAGAAATCATATAAGAATTGGATAAAGCTCTAAAATAATCTTCTCGTCCCTTACCTAAAGAAAGCAGAATCCTTTCTAAGACGTGAGAAAGCATAGGAGAATCTGCCCCTTGTTTGGTGGCACTTCCAATTTCCTCGTTGTCATAACAGACTAAAACGTTAATACCCGATGAGGGCTTAGCATGAATAAGAGCTTCTAAACCAGCATGGACCATGGCCAAGTCATCTAGTTTAGGGGAGGATATGAACTCCTTATTCATACCTGTGATTAGACCTTTTTCGACAGTATACAAGAATAAATCAAAATCTAGAATTTCTTCTATATTTAACATCTATGTTTTGAGCAATCAATCTAAAAATTCTATTTTTTTCGCCAAATTCTTCACTTATTCTTCCTAGGAGGGGTAGGGTATCCTTTTGCTTATTAAATTTTACGCCCTCATTCACCGTTCGATTCATATGAATTGAAAGACTGGGAATTATTACAATAGGCTCCTTAAAATCAATAAGTTTTTTTGTAGGATTCAACGGATTTTGGCTTCTTAAGAGTACTCTTCCGGCAATGGACAGAGGTCTATCAAGCCATGTGTACAATATAGGTCCTCCATAACTTTCCGTATTTAATTTAATATAGTCTTTAACCCTCATATCCGGAAAAGGCTTTATTTTAAATCCAGGACTGTCCGTATGGGCTGCAATCATCTTAAAGCCTTGTTCTTCTACATTTTCTTCCCCTATAACAAAAGCTATGAGGGCAGAATCATTCACTACTGTAAAGTATCTCCCGTTTTTTTTAAGCTCCCAACGACTTTTAGGGTCCAAATCAATAAATCCGTTATCTTTTAATGTATTCTTTAAATTGTGAACAACATGAAAAGGCGATGGGCTGCTGTCTATAAATGAAATAAGTTCTTTCGCAAATGTATGATCTCGCATAATAAACTCCTTTGTAAATAATATTTACACAATCGATAGCTGCTCAAATTATTATAACACAAATGCCTTTTTTTATTTCACAAAAACAAAGGGCGCAAATATGCGCCCTTTGTTCATTTTTCCATTTATTTTCTTTCCATAATCTTAATAAATCTATACAGTGCCACTGCAACTTCTGCTCTTGTTGCATTTGTTTTTGGTGCAAATGTTGTCTGAGTTCTTCCGTCTACCAGCTTAAGCTCTGTTACAAAGGAAATGCTTGATCTTGCATATCCTGATATATTGTTTTTATCTGTAAAGATGGATAAAGTTTTATCATCTGTTTTTGGTATATCAGGAATACCAATTCCACCATAGAGATAAGTATATGCTCTTGTAATCATAGTCGCCATTTGTTCTCTTGTGATATTTGCATCAGGTGCAAAGTGGGTACTGTCTATTCCTTTGATTAATCCTGCTTTGGTAGCAGCTAAAATATAGTCGTAGTACCACTTTCCTGCTGGAACATCGACAAATTGTATAGAATCTTTGTCTGGTACAAGCTTTAATGTTCTGGCTAAGATCGCTGCAAATTCTGCTCTGGTAATACTTCTGTCAGGTTCAAAGTGGGTATCATCTACTCCAACCATTATGTGTTTTGCAGCTATAATTTCAATCTCATTCTTTGCCCAGTGGTTTGCAATGTCTGCAAAGGTTTTATTATATTCCATAACGGCATAATATGAGAAATGACTGGTGCTAAAGGTTATGGTATTGGTATCCGGATCATATACTCCGCCAACATAATCCCATTCTCCAGTGAATTCGTTGTAGTAGTATACTCCTAATTTTTCTACATCGATAGCACTTAAGTCCATACCTTCTAAGGAAATTTCTACACTGATTTCAGAATTAAAGCTTAGAGATTCTTTATTTCCCTTTTCATCCACAATTTCCGCTGTGAATTCAAATACTCTTCCGCCAATAGCAAATAATCCACTTCCACTATTCTCGGAAGCATCTTTCAATTTGTCCTCAGCTTCTTCGCTGCTTAGTGCTTTCACTGTGAGTTTTACATCTTCATCCTCGCCATTGGAAGCAAATGCATTAGACGGTATAGTAATCGCTACTTCATTCGTTTTAACAACAAGTGACTTTCCTTGTGAAACGAGTTCTTTTAATGCATCACCATCGATGGAAACCGCTGGTTCTTTTGCAGAAGATGATATTGTACTCGTTAAAGTTTTTCCAGAAGTATTTTGTACCATGTCTTTTGTAATACGAGTATCATCTGTCTTATTCTCTTTACTTGTATTATTACTGGAGCCAGAGCCGCCACTACCGCCAGAGCCACCGCTGCCAGAGCCACCACCGGAAGAGGTTTTTATAAATTTGATTGGCCCTCCGATAGCATACCCATTAATACCTGTTTTTAATTGAATGGAGACTCCATCATTTGTATCCACTACATTAGGTATTGTAATTTGGAAAGATGTTATTCCATTGGCATCTGTCTTATTTCCAACTTTTACATTGGTATCACTTTTTCGATATACATAACCTGAAACTGTGTAGCTTTCTTCAGTAGTACTGTTGTTGTTAATAATAGTAATGTCCGCATAGAATTGATGATTCTTAAGAACACTTCCTTTTTCATCTCTTGCAATAAT
>JAAYPH010000233.1 GCA_012519955.1 Candidatus Epulonipiscium sp. | reverse complement strand
CTTGCATGTGTTAAGCACGCCGCCAGCGTTCATCCTGAGCCAGGATCAAACTCTCATGTTATAATCCTTGCCAGTTTACTGGCTATCTTTTAAATCTTCAATCAATGGAATTGATTGGGTTGTTTTTTGGTTTGTGCTGTTTAGTTTTCAAAGATCGATATTGGTTATCGCTGTTCGCGATATTGTTGTTTCGCGACCACAGCAAAAATGATTATAACAAATACTAAATCATTTGTCAACAACTTTTTAAATTAATTTTTTAGTACTTGTTGTTTCAATAATATATCATATAGCAAAAGAAAAATCAAGCCGGAAATATATTAGAAAATGATAATAAATAAGGGATATATCCAGAACCTGGCTAGCCCTATATATCCCTCATTATATAACTTATTTTTTATTAGAATACTGGAACGATTTCTCCATTATAGTTGTCTTCGATAAATTTCTTCATTTTTTCGGAAGTAAGCGCTTCTGCTAAAGCTTTTAAGTCTTCTCTATTTCCGTCTCCTTTTCTAATTGTAAGGATGTTTACATAAGGAGAATCAGCATCTTCTATAGCAAGAGCATCTTTTGTAGGAGATAATCCTTTTTGAAGAGCGAAGTTTGTATTGATTACTGCGCAGTCTACATCTTGTAAAACCATTGGAAGAGCTGCAGCGTCCATTTCCTGGAATGTTATATTTTTAGGATTGTTTTTGATATCTAATACGGTTGCTGCTTGATTGTTTACATCATTTAATTCAATAACGCCATTTCTATGAAGAAGTGCTAAAGCTCTTGATTCGTTACTTGGGTCGTTAGGAAGAGCGATTACTGCTCCTTCTTTTAATTCATCTAACGAGGTAATTTTTTCTGAATAAATGCCCATTGGCTCGATATGAACTTTTGCAAGGGTTTCTAATTCATATCCGAATTCTGCCATTTGCGCTTCCATGTAAGGAATATGTTGGAAGAAGTTTGCATCTACTTCTTTTTCATGAAGAGAACGGTTGTGAATATTATAATCGTCAATTACTTTTAACTCTAATGTAATCCCTTGTTTTGCCAAATCGTCTTTAATGTACTCTAACATCTTCGCGTGAGGTGCTGATGTTGCGGATACTTTAAGTACTTTATTTTCTTTTGCACATCCTCCTAATATTCCTACAGTTAATAAGACTAAAGTTAAAACAGATAGTATTTTCTTCATTACTTACCTCTCCTTTATTTTTTATTTTTATATTGATCTATTTTTTATTCACTGCTTTCGCAATGTTGTTGCCAATCCATTGAATTATTTGAACCAAGATAATAAGAAGTATTACTGTGGTAATAATAAGGGAAACATCGTATCTATAATATCCATATTGAATAGCCACATTACCAAGGCCTCCGCCTCCTACCGTTCCTGCCATTGCACTGTATCCTATAAGGTTTACTACAGTTAGAGTAATGCCAAGAATAATAGAAGCCATTGCTTCCGGTAAAAGGACTTTCGTAATAATCTCCCATGTACTTGAACCCATGGCTATAGCTGCTTCAACAATTCCTTTATCTACTTCTTTAAGTGAACTTTCAACGACTCTCGCCACAAAAGGCGCTGCCGCTATGGATAAAGGAACAATGGTTGCAGTCGTTCCTAAACTGGTTCCAACAATCAATCTGGTAAAAGGAATCAGTGCCACAATCAAAATAGCAAAGGGGAAGGATCTTCCAATGTTTACAATCGTACCGAGGATACGGTTTAATTGGAGTCTTTCTTTAATACCCCCTTTATCTGTAATGACAAGTATTACTCCTATGGGCATCCCAATAATAGTGGAAATTAAAGTAGCTGCAAATACCATATAAAGCGTATTGCCCGTTTCCGCTAAAAGAAGCCAGAAAGCTTGAGCAGGATCCTGAAATATCATTGGGATATCACCTCACATTCAACATTATTTTCTTGCAAGAAAGCAACTGCCTTCTTGATTTCCTCTTCTTCTCCTATTAACTCAATGATTAAGCTTCCAATAAAGGTTTGTTGTAAATGGTCAATACCTCCGAGAAGAATATTGGCATCTACTCCATACTTTTTAATCATTTTTGATAATATAGGCTGAGATGTTTTGATTCCTTCAAAGCTAAGACGGAATAGCTGTCTGTTGTGATCTATTCTATCTAATAGTTCTACCGGAATATCATGGCTTATATTTTGAACAAAGCTTTTTGTTGTCGGATGGGTAGGATGAGCAAATACCTTAGGTACCGGACCACTCTCTACAACTTCTCCAGCTTCCATTACCGCAACCTTGGTACAAATTTGCTTGATTACTTCCATCTCGTGGGTAATAATTACAATGGTTAATCCCAAGGTTTCATTAATCTTTTTTAATAGTTTTAATATGGACTGGGTTGTTTTAGGGTCCAGAGCCGAGGTTGCCTCGTCACATAATAAAACATCGGGATGATTGGCAAGGGCTCTTGCAATACCAACTCTTTGCTTTTGCCCTCCGCTAAGCTGTGAGGGGTAGCTGTCTTTTTTATCCTCTAACTCGACTAATTTAAGAAGCTCATCGATCCTTTTTCCTCTGTCTTCCTTTGGAACCTTTGCAATTTCCATAGGATAGGCTATGTTTTCGGCTACAGTTCGGGAATTTAAGAGATTAAAATGCTGAAAAATCATTCCGATTTTTTTTCGCATTTCCCTTAATTCCGAAGAATTTAAAGTCATTATATTCTTGTCTTTTATAAATACTTCACCTTTCGTTGGTTCTTCCAGACGGTTTATACAACGAACAAGGGTTGATTTCCCTGCGCCACTTAAACCTATAATTCCAAAAATATCTCCCTGCTCAATATGCATATTGATATTTTTTAAAGCTTCAACGTTGTTGCTTTTCCCCTTGAATTCTTTATAAACTCCTTTTATTTCTATCACTTTGCTCCTCCTTTGCATACAGGCCTGATGCATGACTTCTGTTTTAGAGCATTTAAAAAACCTCTTTCAATGAAAGAGGTTTATATGCGCTCTCTCATCTTATGCAGATATCTTTCTGCATCTGGAATTGGCACCTTCGCATTACGCGGGTTGCCGGGTTTCATTGGGCCAGTCCCTCCACCTCTCTTGATGAGTCTGATATGAAGTTGAAGATAGTATAGCAGTATCATCTGGTGTTGTCAATAAAAAATTTTGATATAGTTAAACTTTCCTTATAACCCAGACCATTTACAATTCACAAGAACAATCCACCAACGAACTTTAATAGATAATTGTATTCATATAAATACCTCGCAAGGGAGCTGTTTTCAAGTAAAAGAAAGACCTTTTCAAAGGATGGGTTTGCTTGAAAGATAAAAAGAACAATAAAAAACATCCAAACTTGAAGCAGTCCCGAAATGAATCCAAAGAACAGTCCAAAAAGATGATTGACTGAATTAAGCACCGGCAACTTTGAAAAAATATCCAATATCCCGACAAGAATTCTAAGGCCAATGCTCACTACCAAAAGGACGATAATCATAGAAATGATATTTATGCATATGTTTGCAATATACCCTGCAATATAGTCCTTTAAGCTGTCCACATGCAAAATACTGTAAATTTCCGAGTTATTATTTTCAATCAATACTCTTTTTAAAAATTTTGGCACTCCCAGTTCATTGATAAAATGAGTCTGTCCTTCTAAGGTATTTACCTTTGTTCCTTCTGAAATCAAAATTGTAGGTGCCACTTGGTTTTTAATTTTATCAAATAAGGGCGTAGATGTTCTTAAAAAAGCACTTACAATCGGATAAAGACTATTGGCTAAAAAAATTGAAATAATGAAGGACAATAATTTATATAAGGAAAGTATAAAGCCCCTTTTATAAGCAATCCATCCGTTTATAAGAAAAAATATTAATACCAAAGCGTCTGCGATATTCATTGCTTTCCCCCAAATCATCGTTTTATTTCCATTAAGTCAACAGAGTCTTTTGAGATTAAAGCAACTTTATTGCCGTTTTTTAATGGAATCACTTCATCAATATCTTTTAATGCAGTATATTTAAAAATTTCTTTTCCTCTCGTGTCCAGTCCGTAAAAGGTTCTGTTGACTCCTACGATGACCATATTGTCATCGCCGTATAAATAAGTAATATCTCCCTGGGCATCAAAAACATGTTTTTTATTGCCTTCCATACTATAAAATACAACACTTCCATAAGCTTCTCCCTGTTTACCGGGAAGCTCCTCCCCCAGAGCCAAAACCAGATACGTAGATAAATTTCTTCTGTATTCTATATTCCAAGGGATTGCTTTTATATGGTTTGAAAGAATCTCTTCTTTTACATTGTTATTTTTATCAATCCATAAAATTCGATCATCCCCTAAAACAGCCAAGCTATTGTTCTGTAAGTAATACATCCCCGGAAATATCGTATTCTCTTTTTCAATGGCAAATTCGATCAGGTCTTCTTTTAATATGCCGTCTTCCCCTAAATCCAGAAAAATCAAATTAGACTTTAAGCCCTTTGTATCCGGATTTAAATAGCTTATCGGCATATGAAATCCGTTATCCGATACGATGGCACTAAGGGGATACCCCGCATCTTCAATAAAGGTATTTCGATCAATGCCTAAATCTTTTCCTTGGGCATCATACACTTTAATTCTATGGCCATCCTTTGTTTCGCCGATAACCGATAAAAATCCTTTAGAATTAATAGAAAAATACTCTATGGGTTCTTCAGTCGCTACCTGATAGACCAATCCCCTATCGTTTAATACATAAATCTTTTTCCCGCCTTCTTCTCCAACCGCCAGATAGGGCTCACTGACAACCAGCTTTGGCAAATACATAGAATAAGTTTGATGCCAGATTTCTTCTCCTTTTTGAGAAATCCTTTTAATACCGTCAGGACTGCATTGTATTAAGTCATTTTCATACACATTAAATATCAGTCTGTCACTTAATTCCCGTTTTACCCATTGCTTTTCTAAATAAAGAGAGGGCTCGTTGCCATTTATAAAAGAAAGATGCAGATCCCTGCCGACAACTTCGGAATAAATTAAAATACCTGATGCAATAACTAAAAGAATAAGAGAAAAAATTTGGGCTCTCTTATCTTTTTTTTTCTTATACTCTTCTATGCGGCTCAATTTTTTTCCCCCTAATTTCTTCTTTTGTAATATATGGTACTATATCTTTTGTTGGATTTCAATGTTTCTATTTACTGTCTAAATCTTTTATTAACTCTATTAAATTTCCCAGATATAAAATACAAGAGGATTACAAAGACTTCAAAAAGCCCCACATATCCAAATAAAGGATACACTTGCCCTACCATCTTAGAGAAACCAATTTGAGCGATGATGATAGAGGTTAATGTAAAAATAGGAAGGATGCTTTTATACGAATAATTAAACTCTACAGCAACTCGGTTTATAAATCCATAGCCGCTGGCAACTGCCGTTGTAAAAATGGCAGCTATTAAAACAAAGAGATAGATATATTCAATTACGGAGCCGTAATTTAATACGATTGCAAGCATTGGTATTTCAAGACCTTCAACAGTATCATAGTGTAACAGCGTTGCGATCACAATGCAAAATCCCAGTATTCCCAGGGTGACACCGCCTAAAATGCCTCCCCGTCTCGCCTCACTTTTAGAATGAATGATAGGAAGGAGACTGCAGAGAATCACCACTGCAGTAATGGTATTATAAGACACATAAACAATCGAAGAAGTAATCCAATTCCTTGTAATGGCACGAAATGCAGCTACTACAGGAGCAGAAAAGACTGCTGTTTCCCTAAAAACAACAATGTATACTCCAAGCAGAATGCCTCCAATTAAAAGTAAAGGCGCTAAAATCGTATTGATGGCAATAACTCCTTTTACATCATATAAAAAAACAAAAAAGCACAGCCCTGCCATGACTAAGATGCCGATCTGTACAGGTATTTGAAATTGCTGCCTAAGAAGTGCTCCTGTACCTGCAAGCATCGCACAAAAGGTAATAAACATAAACAGGGAAACAACCCATTCCATAATATTACCTAAAAATTCTCCCATAATAGGATAGATAAAGCCTCGGTAATCTTTTATTTTTCGAACATATACCATTTCAAGGACCGCCCATCCTATAAGGGCAAATAAAATCCCCGATAAAATAACTCCATAAATTCCCTCTATGCCATAGGAAGTAAAAAACTGCATGATTTCCTGTCCAGAGGCAAACCCTGCACCTAGAACTGTTCCGGTATATACGCTGGCTATTTTTATTATATTTGATCCTTTTTTTCTCACAAAAAATCCCCCATATATCTGTTTGTACAAATATATGAGGGATGTTCTCATTTCATTCAAAAACTATGTATTTACTTTTTTGTGACTATATCCTTTGGTACAATTCCATATATTCTTTAGCAGAGTCTTCCCAGGAATAATCTGATTCCATGGCATTCTTTACTAAAATGTTCCATTTTTCTCTGCTCTGATAAACATGAAGGGCTCTTCTGATTTCTCCTAACATTTCATCCGCATTGAAATTATTGAAAACAAAACCGTTGCCCTTACAGGTTTTTTCATCAAAAGACTGGATGGTGTCGGCTAAGCCTCCGGTCTTTCGCACAACAGGAATGGTTCCGTATCTAAGACTAATCAGTTGTCCTAAACCACAGGGCTCGAATAATGAAGGCATTAAGAACAAATCACTGCTTGCATAAATTTTCTGAGCCAAATCAAGATTAAATAAGATATTGGCACTTACCTTCTCTGGGAAAACTCCCTGCATATATTTAAACATTTCTTCATATTGGTATTGTCCCGTACCTAAAACCACAAATTGTATATCTTCCTGCATCAAATCATGCATTTTTTCTGCTATTAGATTTAATCCCTTCTGGTCTACTAAACGGGAGATGAGTCCTATCATTGGTACATCTTTTTGAGGTAAGCCTAGATCCTTTTGAAGTCTTTTCTTGTTTTCCTTCTTTAAATGCAAGCTTTCTTTAGAGTAAGGGATGTAAAGAGATTTGTCTGTTTCAGGGTTAAAAGCCTCATAATCTATTCCGTTTACAATGCCATAAAGGACATTGCTTCTTCTTTGAAGGACACCTTCTAAACCATAGCCGTATTGACTGGTTTTTATCTCCTCTGCATATGTATTGCTTACCGTATTGATGGCATCAGCATATACCAATCCTGCTTTCATATAGCTTACATTGCCATAGAATTCAACCCCTTCAGAATGAAAACACCAGTCTGAGACTCCCAGTATATCTAAAGTTTCTCTTCCAAAGATCCCTTGATACTGTATGTTATGAATGGTATATAAAGTTGAAATCGATCTATAGTAGAGATCTTCATGGTATCTTTCTTTCAGAAGAAGGCAAATAGGACCTGTCTGCCAATCGTTACAGTGAATCACATCTGGCTTAAAGCCTATTCTTGGCAGCATGTCCAAAACAGCTTTACAAAAGAATGCGAATCTTTCGTGGTCATCCTCATATCCGTATAAACCGTCCCTGTCAAAATTATTATTGTTTTCAATAAAATAAAAAGGTATTGAAGTATTGTATTCGTGAACGCGGGCAAACTGTTTTCTCCATTCTAAATAAACAGGAAACTCCGCAACAATCTTGCTTTCGTTAATATATTCCTGAGGAATACATTTATATTTTGGTATCACTACTCTGACATCCGCACCTAGTTTCTTTAAGGCATAGGGAAGGGCTCCTGCTACATCTCCAAGACCGCCGGTTTTAGCAAAGGGTATTGCTTCTGAAGAAACGAATAATATTTTTTGATGACTCAGATTCATAAAATCATCCCCTCTTAGAACACTTTTCTTACTATTATATCATATTGCCACTATTCTGGATAGCATAAAAGAGGATATTTTTGTTAATTTTTTAACAAATAATTTTAAAAAATATATTACGTAGCACCTCAGAAGAAGATATTTAAAAAGTACAAAAAGACCATCCCCGGAATCCCTAATATGGCGATAATCAGTATCGTTGCCCAATTAATACCTACATACCATCCTAATGGGGATAATAAGAAATTAAAAATCAGTAAGCCCAAAACTCCTCCTACCCCTTGGATAATCGTTCTAAGAAGAAGCTTAACGGGTTTTGGAAATACCATAATGGTAAGAATAATTACTCCTGCTATAATTAAAAGAATTAAAAAATCATTGCTTCCCATTTAAATCCCTCCATATGTATCTACACTATTTTTACGAAGATTCTCCCAGGTGCTTAATTGTCAAGTCGTCCTTCTCTTTCATCTTATTCAAATAATATTTGTATTTCGTCTGGAGAGCTTTCATTTCGTAAATACAGCTGTCAATCAAATCCTGTTCCGTGGTGTTTTCAAATGCGTTGAATACTAAGTCGATTTGCTTCTTTGTTCTTATTAATTCTTCTTTTAGCTCTTCTTCTTCGGTAACAGGGTATGTCTGCCTTGTCTTAAATTTAAATGGGAAAAAGCCTTTTTTTGATATTTCTATGATAGAGTTCAAAATCAATGCCCCCTTAGACTAACTTTACTATTATAAGTATAGTCTAATATATCGGGGTTTATTCATAGCTTGGCATACAAAAAAGCACCTATTTATATAAAGGTTCTTTGTCAACTGGTGTTGGTGAAGAAAATATTAATTAGTTTTACAACTGAATAAACTTAAGTAAAATACAATCTAGGGCTTAGGAGCATTATTTATGACTCCTAAGCCTTTAATGTTG
>JAAYPH010000232.1 GCA_012519955.1 Candidatus Epulonipiscium sp. | reverse complement strand
TCAAATTAAAATCCCTAAGACAGAATATCGGAATCGTTCAACAGGATGTATACCTATTTACCGGTTCTGTAATGGAAAACATTAGATATGGTAAGCCGGATGCGACTGAAGAAGAGATTATCGAAGCGGCTAAGAACGCCAATGCCCATGAATTCATTATGGAATTGCCCAACGGATATGACACGGATATTGGACAAAGAGGTATAAAGCTTTCCGGAGGGCAAAAACAAAGGTTAAGCATTGCCCGAGTATTTTTAAAAAATCCTCCAATTCTTATATTTGACGAAGCCACTTCCGCTCTAGATAACGAAAGTGAAAAAGTTGTACAACAGTCTTTAGAAAAATTAGCAAAGAACAGAACCACGTTTGTCATTGCCCATAGACTTTCAACCATCAAAAATGCTAAAAAGATTTTAGTCCTCACCGAAAACGGCATAGCAGAAGAAGGAACCCATGAAGAACTCTTGGCTCAAAACGGTTTATACGCACAGCTTTATAATATGCAATTTAAATAATACAAAAGACAGATAACGGAACTTTCTTTGAGGTTCCGTTATCTGTCTCGTACAATATCACATTTATAATAGTCAATATTCGCTCAAGAACAAATTTCACACTTGCATCTCTTTCAGATAGTATTAAGTAAAAAGAATATAGAATCCAGAAAGTGTTATCTATCCTCCGAGAATGATCGTTCTCAGTCCGATAAAAATCTACATACTGGTTTGCTTAAATTTTTCATCTTCATTTGTTACTTCTCTCCATAAAAACCTCCTCATTTGCTGTAAAATCCACAGTTAAATGTCTAATGCGTATATATATTGCAATTCTTTCTCGATTTTTTCTTTTGAAAAATAAATTTTTTGATAGTGAGAATATTGTAATTGATATAGATTTTCAATTAAACAATCTGAATTATGATTTATATAATTTTTAAATACGCTTTTTAACTTTTCAGAAAATGATAAATTATATTTTTCTTTGAAAATAAGTGCTCTTAATAAATTTAATTCTACTTGTGGATTTTTTTCTAATGCTATATCTAAACTCCTATTTGATAGAGAATCTCTAAAAATTTCATCGTATAGTCTTTCTTTATTAAAATTATACACAATTCCATCAATAGTTAAATAAACAGATTTCGCCAAATTCTCTTCACTTGGAGATAAATCAGTGTTTTTAAATGCCCATGTATTTTCTAAATCCCATACATCAAATTCTATATTAGAAATCTTAAATTTATATCCACCAAAACGATTAATTTTATATTTGTAATCATTAATAATTTGGTTAAAATAATCTTTATTTTTAAATTTGATGGCTATATCAAAATCTCTGGGCATCGGTGGTGTTTCTCGAAAGAAACATATATCTCGGATGGAACCCCCGAAAAAAAGAAGTTCGCCAACATTCGTTAACTCACGAATAAACTTTAGAGTATAATTATCTTTTGCAAGAAAATATATTAACTGATTTTTTATACTCTTGTCATATTTACTCATAATAATCCTCCATAAATATTTTATGGTAATTTGACCCCCAGCAATTCTTGATGCAGATTAACTGCATAACCATCAGTCATACCAGAAATAAAGTCAGTTACTAAGATTAATCTATTATATAATGTTAAGTTCTCAAATTCAATAGTTGGTCTACCTTCCTTATCAATTTTTTGAATATGTCTAAAATTTTTAGAAATTAGATGAATTAACTTTTCATCCTTACTTTTTGTCTTTTTGTCTGATTTGACACGAGTAACCGCAGAAACAAATAAATTTAATAAATCGCTGATTACTTTATCGCCTACTAATTCCAAAGTTAAAACTTCTTTATTAGAAAATACTTCTTCCATGGCAATTTTCTTTAGATATTCTGCTAGTCTTCTTACTTTTGAAACAAAAATAAGTTCTGCTTCAAACTTACAATTCATTATCTCATCATAATGTTCTTTAAATGCCTCTACTACACTAAGAAACATAAGCCCTTGGGCTCGAACCTTAAAATTTTGAACATCTATTACATTTTTATCTGGTACTTGATTTTCTATTGCTTTTTGCCTATAAATTTCTAATTCGTTAAACAAACTTGGAAATTCCTTCTCCAACTCCTTTTTCATCCTTTGGTATATATTCTCCCAATCGATTACACCTTTTTTGACAGCATCTTCTATATCTGCAGTTAAATATGCCATATCATCAGCGGCCTCTACTAAAAAGGTTGCTGGATGACGGCAGCCATCTATTCCTACATGTTCTCTTATCTCATTGAAAAGATCTTCTTCTGCTTGAAAATATCCAAATTTTTTCTTCTTTTTAGCCTGTTCACTATTAGATGCCCAAGGGTATTTCATTAATGTAGCTAAAGTTGCATATGTGAAATTTGCACCATATTGATCATTTAAAAATTGTAATCTTGATAAAATTCTTAACGCTTGAGCATTACCTTCAAATAATAAAAAATCTTGTTCTTGTTGTTCTGTAAGCTTCCCAAATTCTACTTCAGCATTTCTATATTCTGGTGTAGAAAACCACTTTTTAAACCAATTTCTAATAATGTCTTCTCCATAATGTCCAAAAGGAGGGTTTCCCAAGTCATGTACCAAACTAGATACTTCTACTAAAGATGCAAGTTGCTTAACTTCTTTAAAGTCTTTGAAAACTTGCTTTTCTGTAAGCAACCATTCTCCAATACTCCATGCTATTGATCTACCTAAAGATGCAACTTCTAATGAGTGCGTTAATCGGGTTCTAGTAAAATCATTTCTTTGTAAAGGAAACACTTGTGCCTTATCTTGTAATCTTCTTAATGAAGATGAGTAAATAATACGTTCATAATCTTTATCGAATTCGTTTCTGTGAGGTAAGTCTTCTGTTGTAGTTTCTCTCAGTCTTTTTGAACATAATAATTTTTCCCAATTTAACAAAATAATCTCTCCCAATCAATAAATTAAATAATTTTGATATATCTATTTAATTCTAGAAATTTCATCAAAATCCTTCAAGAAATATCCCATAAAATGAGGATGTATACAAAACTGCATTTACCTATGATACTTTTCATCATATTACATTACAAACTTTTAATAGTTTCTTTTTCACCCATCTCTTTCTATGTCTTATTTATATATTAGTCGTGAATAAATTTTATATTTTCATAATAAGTTTAATTACTATTCTTTTCCACTTTCTTTCACAAAGAATAATTCTTATTCTCACAAAATTGCTCCTAAATTTTCTCCTCTTTACTAACCGTACACAACATCAAAGGAATCCCACATTTAGTCCAAATAGGAATATTGACTTCGTTACTTTCATCATTTCCTTTTCCCTTACTCTCTTCTATATTTTTATAAATTTGCCCTTCTAAATTACTCAAAAATCTCAGCACTTCACTTTTCTTCTTATAGCAAATACTTTTCTTAGATCTACCCTTTAGACAAATTGTTTATATAATAAACCGCTCACTCATTGCACATGCACACATAATCACATGTTCTATATGCCTTTATAAACTTATCTATAACAATTAGTATATATTTGATTTTAAAACTCCTATCACTACACCATTAATGTATACATCTGTCTTCTTCATTTGGATCGGTTCATAATTTGAGTTTTCCGGAATCAGAAGGACGTAATCTCCCATGCTCATAAATTTCTTTAGTGTTGCATTTTCATCTATGGTGGCAACTACGATATCCATATTATTCGCTGTATTTTGTTTATGCACTATGACATAATCGCCATACTCTATGCCTACTCCCTCCATGCTATCCCCTACGACTTTTAATGCGAAACACTCGTTTTGTCCTTGAAGCCATTCAGTAGGAAGGTTAAATGTGCCCCCCAGTTCTTCATAGGCAAGTTTAGGCACCCCTGCAACAATTTCTCCATATACATTCAGGTTTTCTAAAGAGTCAAATCTTAACTCGTCATTCTCACCTTCTCTACATATCATAATATCCTGTACACTGTCTCGATCTCTTGTTAGTTTATATCTTTGTTTGTGTTTCATATCAATGTAGGTATATATTTCTAAACTGGATGGAAGCATGGAGGAGTGGAAAGGTGGAATTTCATCTATTTCCCTTAATTCTTTATCGAGAATGATAAAATCATGTCCATCTGTTGCTATGCCATATTGACAAGTATGATTCACATTCATATAGGATTTAAGCTGTTCTAAGGCGTCCTTTATACCGTTTCCTGACGCCTTTGTCTCAATGAAAATGTAGGGTACTTTTTGATTGTTCTTATAGATATTTACTACGATATCCACAAAACCTGGTTTTGAAAAATTGTACACCTTATGTTCTATATCAATGAGTCTTTCTGGATAATTATATGTATTTATTAATTCTGAAATCATCCACTGCCTTACTTTTTCTTCATTGGAATAGATATCCGAAATTTTATTGGAATATCGGTAATGATCTATAAGGACAGGATAATATTTTTTTATCTTGGTCTCCATTCTCATTTTTAAATATTGTGGGTTGATTTCTCCTATAAATTTTGAAGGAGTATCACTACTTGTTAAATACAGTAATTCGTTTGCTCGGGTCATACCTACATATAGCAACTTTCTCTCACTTGTTTCCATTGCTTCAATATCTACAAAATCCCCTTGAATGTATGATGGAATGATATTTTGATTTAAGCCACAAATAATTACAACTTTAAATTCCAGGCCTTTGATTGAATGCATAGTCAATAGTTTAATTTTTTCGTCTTCAAAATCAGGATTTACTCTATCAATAACGCTGGCTTTGATTCCGTTTTGATTGAGATATTGTTCTATGTAAGTAAGCTGATTTTTAGTTTTCGCAATAATTGCGATTTCATTGGCTTTATACTCTTTAAGCAGTTTCTCTTTGATTTCTTTAGAGATATACTCTGCCTCATTCTTGCTATCGTTAAATCTTCGATAAACCGGATATTCTCCTTTTCTATCAATTAAAGAGGGTTTTACAAAATTCTCATCTTCCAAGATATTTTTATCTTTTTCCAGTAAGCTATAGGCTGCTTCTGCAATTTGAGTGGTTGTACGATAATTTTTGGTTAATGAATTACTTTTCCCAGTCATATTAAAACCAATGCTGCTAAAGCTTCTGCCTTTCACTAACCATGAATGAGGGTAGATGCTTTGAGCTGTATCTGCAACAAAACAAAAACTAGAATAATCTTTTTCCTGATACAAAGTTTTTAATAGTTCAATCTGAACTCTTGTCAAATCTTGACTTTCATCTACTATAATATGAGTAAATTTCTCAATTGCCTGCCTTTTCGCCTCTGTTAAAGCTATTAATGCCATAGTCTTACCGTCTACATATTTTTGTTCCATTAACTTTTGATCATATAATTTCATAAGTTCAAATATAATTCTTCTTGTATCAGAATTTTTTAATAAACGTTGAGGGCCTTCTCCTGTGCCGCTCATTCTTCCTAATCGATCAACGTTCTGATATTCTTCCAGCTCCATATAGTGACAAGACTTAATCCAGTCGATCTCATCGATCAAAAATTTCATATTCTTTTGATCTAAAATTTTCACATCAGGATTTTTCTTTTTTAATAACTCGATACATTGAAGCATGGTATTATAGGCAATTCTATTATCAAAAGTTACTTCACATTGAAATTTTGTTCTTTCTTGATATCTCTTAAAATAGGTGTAGAGCAGTTGGTCCAAGGTTGCAATTTTAATCTTTTTCTTTTGATCCCCGAATAATTCGTCAAAACTAAGCTGCTCTTCTAATTCAACTTTTGAATAGATGTATTTAATATAATTTATCAGGGTCCTGTTATAGGTTACCATGAGAATTTTGTCGTCTTCCCCATAACAATAATGATTTAGAAGGTAAGGTATTTTATGTACAGCAACAGTGGTTTTGCCACTGCCTGCAACACCTTTAATCAATATATGACCATTAGGCTTACTAAAAATTAAACGATTCTGTTCCATATTAAGCTTCAAGATACCATCTCCATTCATGTTAATAAATATCTCGATTTGATATTTTTATAAGAATAATATTATATTTTGTATTTTTTTGTATCTTTTCTATTAGTATAGATTATTTGAAATTATTTTACAATATCTATTATAGGGCTAAAAATAATTATGATAGTATAAAACCGCAAGGAATGATTCCAACTAATAGGAACCGTCACTTGCGGTTTGTATGATGCATAAGCTATATAACTGTTCTACGTATGCTGTAACTGTGGTTTCATATCAAAAACCAAATGAAGCATCAGAACTATCCCCTTGTTACACGTATATTTGTTTTCAGATTATAGGATTTCCTTTCCCTTTACTTGCTTGAAATAATGTCGATACGGTTTGTCCATACATATCCTCTAAAACCCTTTGGTATCTTCTCTAGCGATTCTATAGTATCAAATCCTTCTGACCACTTTCCATTTCCTTCTACAATGACTACCCTTGTATTTACCGATTCCATGCGCTCTATAAATTTATGTGGCCATCCCCATATATATTTTGCCCATCTAAGGGGGATATGAATTTCCAAGTTATTCATTCCCTCCGGAACATATCCTGTCCATCCAAATAATTCATATTTTATAAATGCACTTTTTAGAAGTTTTATAGAGAACACTCTTATACTGCTATTCTTTTCTCTTAAATAGGCCAAGCCCTGTTCATCCCCATAAACTGTAATCTGTGCTAATCTTTCTGGAGGCATGCTTGCTAAATACGTCCATAAGATTTTAGCAGTTTCTAAACCGTCATCTTTTATG
>JAAYPH010000231.1 GCA_012519955.1 Candidatus Epulonipiscium sp. | reverse complement strand
ACCTTTAGTCAAAACTTTGCCTGCCCCGACTGCGGAATCAGCATCGATGAAATCGAGCCAAGACTTTTTTCCTTTAATACACCTTTTGGGGCTTGCCCGTCCTGTACAGGTCTTGGATTTCAAATGAAAATAGATCCTGATCTTATTATTCCAAATCCCAATCTTAGCATTATGCAAGGGGCAATCAGCGCGCCCGGATGGAATGCCATAGATAATGCCGAAAGCTACGGCCATAATTTCTTTAAGGCTTTGGCAAAGCATTATCATTTTGACTTAAATACTCCCTTTAAAGATTTGGATGAAGAGATTAAGGATATTATTTTATATGGCTCAAAAGGAGAAAAAATTAAAGTAGAATATCAGAATGCCAATGGAAGAGGTTCCTATATGTATGCCTTTGAAGGGATCATTCCGAACATGCACAGAAGATATTCAGAAACCTCTTCAGACTATATGAAACAAGAGTATGAAAGCTATATGACCAATATTCCTTGTCCTACTTGCCATGGCGCCAGATTAAAACCGGAAGCTTTAGCGGTAAAAGTAGGCGGAAAGAATATCTCCGAAATTACAGATATGTCAATTATAGAATTACAGAAGTTTTTTAACTCCATGGATATCAGTGACAGGCAAAAACTCATCGGAGAGCAAATTTTAAAAGAAATACATGCCCGCATTGGATTTTTGGTGAATGTTGGACTGGATTATTTAACCCTTTCAAGACAAGCAGGAACCCTTTCAGGGGGAGAGGCACAACGCATTAGATTGGCTACCCAAATCGGCTCAGGCTTGGTAGGGGTTGTGTATATCCTGGACGAGCCAAGTATTGGGCTTCATCAAAGGGATAATGAAAGACTGATAAAAACTTTGGAGCGTTTAAGGGATTTAGGCAATACACTGATTGTTGTTGAACATGATGAAGATACCATGTTTGCAGCGGATTATATTGTGGATATAGGGCCTAAAGCCGGTTCCCACGGCGGAGAAGTGGTTTGTGCCGGAACGGTTCAGGAAATCATGGCTTGCCCTGAATCAGAAACCGGTGCATATCTTAGCGGAAGGAAAAAAATAGAGGTACCAAAAGAGAGAAGAAAAACCAACGGTAAGTGGTTATCCATTAAAGGTGCCAGAGAAAACAATTTAAAAAATATTGACATTAATATACCTTTAGGGATATTTACCTGTGTTACAGGGGTTTCAGGTTCAGGAAAAAGTTCTTTTGTCAATGAAATCTTACTTAAAAGATTGGCGAGAGATTTAAACAGAGCCAAGTTAAAACCGGGACTTCATGATGATATCTTAGGAATAGAACATTTAGATAAGGTGATTAGCATCGATCAATCCCCTATCGGAAGAACGCCAAGGTCTAATCCTGCCACATATACTGGGGTGTTTGACGATATACGAGAGGTATTTGCAAGTACTCCAGAAGCAAAAATGCGAGGTTATCAAAAGGGGCGTTTTAGTTTCAATGTAAAAGGTGGAAGATGCGAAGCCTGTCATGGAGACGGAATTTTAAAAATCGAAATGCACTTCTTGCCGGATGTTTATGTACCCTGTGAGGTGTGTCATGGCAAACGCTATAACAGAGACACGTTAGATGTACATTATAAAGGAAAATCCATTGCGGATGTTCTGGATATGACCGTTGAAGAAGCATTGGAGTTTTTTGAAAATCATCCTAAGATTAAAAGAAAGCTTGAAACCCTAAACGATGTAGGTTTATCTTATATTAAGCTGGGACAACCCTCTACGACGCTTTCAGGAGGAGAAGCCCAAAGGGTAAAATTGGCTACGGAATTAAGCAAGAGAAGTACCGGAAGAACAATGTATATTTTGGATGAACCCACAACAGGACTTCATTTTGCAGATGTGCATAAACTGATAGAGATCCTTCAGAGATTGGCAGAAGGCGGCAACTCCATTTTAGTGATAGAGCATAATCTGGATGTGATCAAAACATCGGATTATATCATTGATTTAGGACCTGAAGGGGGAGACAGAGGGGGAGAAGTGATTGCCACAGGAACCCCTGAGGAAGTTGCTCAAATTGAAGGTTCCTACACAGGAAAATTTTTAAAGAAGATATTAAACAAATAGAATATTTTACCAAAAACTTTTTTGAATGAATACCCTGCGAATAGAAAAAACTAATCAAAAATAAGAAGGCAGGGTGATAATAATGATTAACAGCATTATGGACACCAGAGTAAGACGTGAAGACGGACACTACCACATTTTTTTAAAACTTCCCAAAGACGAATACGAACTGATTTATGACGGCAATTATAGCAATGAAAATGCGGCAGATATTTTAACATATTATTTAGAGATGCGTGGAGACGACGGAAAGCCTAAGAATATTGTCATCAAACAAAGCGAAAAACCAGATATGGTGGAAATCCAGGCGGATTTAGAATACTATGACAATGAGCATACAGACTATAATAAACAACTGGGAAGTTTCTTCATAAATATTATGGATCCTAAAGATAAAACGGAATGGTTTCAAAAAAGATTTGGCGATAATAAATAAAACAGCCCTAAAGGCTGTTTTATTTATTAATCGAATCTTTCAAATCTATGGCTTCCAGAAGAAGAACGATAATACTTAGCAAGCATGGTTTTGTTGGATGAAGTATACACATATCCTTCAATGTCAGCACCTGGGAATTCATCTTCTATGTCGTCATAGATCTCAGACATAAAGTTTCTGATTTGAGAATCGGTTAAATCATCCCACTCATCACCGTATGCATTATAGTCTATTCTAACTTCATAAACTATATCTTTTTTATCCCCGTCTAATTCAACAGATAGGCGAATGCCTGTGAAATAATTT
>JAAYPH010000025.1 GCA_012519955.1 Candidatus Epulonipiscium sp. | reverse complement strand
ATCCTGAGCCAGGATCAAACTCTCATGTTATAATCCTTGCCAGTTTACTGGCTATCTTTTAATTCTTCAATCAATGGAATTGATTGGGTTGTTTTTGGTTTGTGCTGTTTAGTTTTCAAAGATCGATATAAGTTACTTCTTTTCTGTCTATCGACAGCAACGAAGACAACTATAACAAATTAACTTCGTCTTGTCAACAACTTTTTACTAATTTCTTAAAAAAGTTGGCGGAGAAGGAGGGATTTGAACCCTCGCGCCGATTGCTCGACCTATACCCTTAGCAGGGGCACCTCTTCAGCCACTTGAGTACTTCTCCGTTTTTCACAAGCGCAAGAGTTATTATACTAAAGTGTATCCTAAATGTCAACATATTTTTCATGTAAATAAATGTAAAACTTAGAGGATGGATACCACCCACCCTCTATTAACATATAAGTTTTATCTCTTACCTGGATCGTAAGGCTCACCTGCTGCTCTTGGTCCTGCTGAATTCTTTGAAAATAGAACTAAGGCAATGATCGTTACAACATATGGGAATGTATTAAAATAAATATTGGGCAATGTTTTTAAAGCTGCAAATAGTTGAGACATATCAGCAACTGTTTTTGCAAATCCAAAGAATACTGCAGCTCCTAATACACCAAAAGGTTTCCATTTACCAAATATAAGAGCAGCCAAAGCTAAGAATCCCAAACCTGAGTAAATATTTCCCGAGAATTCTCCTGAATATGTTGTGATTACAATGGCTCCCCCTAATCCTGCCAAGATTCCAGAGATCACCACACCTATATATCTCATCATTATAACATTAATACCCATAGAATCTGCCGCTTGAGGATGTTCACCACATGCTCTTAAACGAAGACCAAAGGGACGTTTATATAATACATACCAGCTAACAACTACAATCAGTATCACAACATATGTAGTGATATATGCATTTCCAAAAAAGATTGGACCAATCACTGGTATTTTTGAAAGTCCTAAGAACATTACATCTCTTTTTATAAAGCCTTTGATAATCTGAATATTAGCACTACCAGTAAGTGCTCTGGCTAAGTAAATTGTAATAGCAGATGAAAGCATATTAATCGCTGTTCCACTAATAACTTGGTCTGCTCTCATCGTAATACTTGCAAAGGCATGAATCATGGAAAAGAGTCCTCCCATTAATGCCCCTAAGATCACTCCAAGTAAAATAGATACATCTCCCATACTCTCATAATTGCTTGATATAAAGAACGCACTAGTAAAAGCACCAATACCCATTAAGCCTTCTAAACCGATATTTACTACACCACTTCTTTCACTAAATAATCCTCCAAGCGCAATAATAAGAAGAGGAGCTGTATAAGCCAACGCCAATGGAATCATACTTGAAAGTATATTAAGCATTACTTCCACCTCCATTTCTGTCAAGACCTTTGTTTATTTTAGATAAAATTCCTTTAATCATTAAATTAGCAGCGGCGAAGAAAATAATAACGGCAATAATAATTTCAATAAGTTCTTTAGGTACTTCTGTAGCTGCATTCATAAATAATTTTCCTGCATTCATAAATCCAAATAAAAATGATGAAAAAACAACTCCAATAGGACTATTAAGTCCTAGAAGTGCAACCGCTATTCCATCAAATCCTTGAGATGGAAGTTCTCCAATTTTTATATTATTTCCATAACCCAGATAATACACAGCACCGGCAAGTCCTGATAATGCTCCTGAGATCATCATAGAAAGTATAATATTACGATTTACTTTCATTCCTGCATATTCTGCCGCATGAGCATTAAATCCTACGGCTTTAAGTTCATATCCAAAGGTAGTCTTTTCTAAAATCCACCATACAAGAATGGCTGCAATAATAGCAATAAAAAATCCTAAATTCACATAAGATCCTTTAAATAATTTACTTAACCATTCTGTTCTAAGGGAAGCAGTATTTTTGATTACTGCAGATTCCGTATTAAAGTTTCCTGGAATTTTTGCAGGTACAAAATAATACACACTCCAATAAGCAATCCAGTTCATCATAATTGCTGTAACTACTTCGTTAATTCTAAATTTAGCTTTTAAAAGCCCTGGCAAAAACGCCCATACAGCACCAAGTAGTGCTGCAGAAATAACAGCAAAGGGAAGATGTATGATTCTTGGCAGCTCAAACACAACACCAATATATACTGCTATAAAACCTCCCATTAACATTTGTCCAGGAGCACCTATATTAAATAAGCCTGTTTTAAAAGCAAAGGAAACTGAAAGACCTGTAAGTACAAGACTTGTCATCGTTAAAAGGGTGTCCCCGAATCTCTTTATATTGCCATAAAAACCTGCTCCTTTTAATAATTCAGAATATGCTTGTATAGGATCATATCCTGAAAAAGCCATAACAATAGCTCCTATAATAAATCCTAATAATACAGAAAGAAAAGGAACTATTCGTCTTTGAAAATCTTCATTTTTTAATGTGTTAGAGATTTTACTCACTTTCATTACCTCCCTTAGAACCAGCCATCATAAGACCTAGCTCATTTTCATTCGTCTGTTTAGCATCGACAATACCCACAATATTTCCTTCATACATTACGGCTATTCTATCTGATACATTAAGTATCTCATCCAGCTCCAAGGAAAATAACAATATCGCTTTACCTTTATCTCTTTCCTCTACAAGCCTTTTATGAATATATTCAATGGCTCCTACATCTAATCCTCTAGTAGGCTGTGCAACGATAAGTACTAAAGGAGATTTGTCGATTTCCCGGGCAATAATTGCCTTCTGTTGATTACCTCCCGACATACTTCTTGTAATACTCTTACTGCCTTGTCCACTTCTTACATCAAATTCATTAATCAGTCGTTCAGAATACTTTCTTATTTCAGATCTATTTAAGATACCTTTTGAAGAAAATGGCTCTTTATAATAATTCTCCAAGATCATATTATCCTCTAGATAAAAGTCTAGTACGAGTCCATGCTTATGTCTGTCTTCCGGAATATGGCCTAATCCCGATTCGCTTCTTTGTCTGATATCTAAATTTTGAATTTCTTGTCCGTCAAGTATTATTTTTCCGGAATCTACTTTTCTTAATCCTGTAATGGCTTCAACCAGCTCTGTTTGTCCATTTCCGTCTACCCCTGCCAGTCCTAATATTTCTCCTCCTCGAATTTCAAAAGATACATTCTTTACTGCATCAAGGCCTCTGCTATTCTTTACAGTAAGATTTTCTACTTTTAAGTAAACATCTTTTAAAACAGGCTCAGCTTTTTGAACACTAAAGCTAACTTTACGCCCTACCATTAGCTCAGCCATTTTTTCCGTTGAAGTTTCAGCAACATCTACGGTGTCAATTCCTTTTCCTTTGCGAATAACTGTACATCTATCTGCTATTGCTTTGATTTCTTTTAGTTTATGAGTAATCAATATGATAGATTTTCCTTCTTTAACAAGACGTCTCATAATATTCATTAATTCTCCGACTTCTTGTGGGGTAAGAACCGCTGTCGGCTCGTCAAAGATGAGAATTTCCGCATTTCTATAAAGCATTTTTAAAATTTCTACTCTTTGCTGCATACCTACAGAAATGTCTTCTATCTTTGCATAAGGGTCTACTTTAAGACCATATAGCTTGGATAATTCTTCGATACGTTTGGCAGCACTCTTTATATCTATTGCTCCTCCCCGTACCTCTTCCATACCAAGAATGATATTTTCCGTAACCGTAAAATTATGTACTAATTTAAAATGTTGATGTACCATTCCGATTCCTAACTGAGTAGCCACATTAGGATTGGTAATGTTAACTTCTTTTCCTTTGACTTTGATGATCCCTTTATCCGGCTTATACAATCCGAATAAAATAGACATTAAGGTAGATTTACCTGCTCCGTTTTCTCCTAGTAAGGCATGAATTTCTCCTGGAATGACTTGTAGTGTAATATTATCATTAGCTACTATACCCGGAAATTCTTTTCGAATATTAAGCATCTCAATAATATAATCCATGGTATTTCCTCCAACCCATTTTTAAGAATATTATATCACAACACTTTATTTATTATCTATAATTAGTCATATAAAAAACGCACATTCTTGTGCGTTTTTTATATGACTTTAATCTGTTTTTATATTTTTTTATTTTAAGAAAGCATCAAGTTCTTCTTGAGTTGCAGGAACGGTTAATTTACCGTCTAAAACTTGTTGAACTGTTTCATCAACCTTTTTAACTGTGTCTTCAGATAAATTTGGATTTTCTTTTGGAATACCTACAGCATTATCTTTTAATCCTAAAGTTACAACTTCTCCTCCTGGGAATGTTCCGTTAAGTTTTGCATCAATATAATTGTATGCAGCTGTATCAACACCTTTTACTGCTGAAGTTAATGTAACAGATTTTCCACTGGAAATTTTACCAGCTTCATATTGGTCTACGTCAACACCGATTACAAATACTTCTCCGCCTTTTTCAGCTCTTTCTTTTGCTTCATTAAATACCCCAACACCTACTCCACCAGCTGCATGGAATATAATATCTACTCCTTTATCATACATTCCGGCAGCTAATGTCTGTCCTCCAGCAACATCATCAAATGTTCCCTGATAAATATAATCTACAATTTCAGCTTGAGTTCCATAGGTTTTATTTGCATAAGCAACTCCTGCTTGATAACCCCAGCCAAACTTTTGTACAGGAGGAATTTCCATTCCACCAATAAATCCTAATTTATTGGTTTTAGTAGAAAGTGCAGCAGCAACTCCAGCTAAGAATCCAGCTTCATGTTCATTAAAGAAAACGCAAACTGTATTATCATGTTTTACAAAGTTTCCGTCTCCATTATGAGTTTGTCCGTCAATTAAAATAAAGGATACGTCTGGATTATTTCCAGCAGCTTCATTTACTGCAGTTTCAAATTTGAATCCAGGAGTAACAATAATGGTATGTCCTGTTTCAATTAAGTCATTCATAGCATTTAAGTAGTCTGTATGTTGTTCTCCTGAAGGTTGAAGATATTTTTCTTCAATAACTCCAGCATTGTCTTGAGCATATTTTACAATGCCTTCCCATGTTCCTTGGTTAAAGGACTTGTCATCAATAGTACCTGAGTCTGTTACCATACCCACTTTAACTGCTTCTGCTGGTTTTTGGTCTGTACTACCTTCTGTTTTCTCTCCTGTTTCTTCTGTAGTCTGCTCAGGGGTAGTGTTTTGATTTTGCTTACCACATCCAGTCAATGCAACAGAAAGCACTAAACTTAACACTAATAATAAGCTCATTACCTTTTTAATCATAGAATTTCCTCCTTTTATTTTTTAAATGAATAACCAACGATATATTAACATATTCTACCTTTCTTGTCATTAGGATTTTCACCTTTTTTTATATAGAATGATTTTTCAGTCAATTACTGTTTCACATAGGAAATTGCTTGTCTCCCCATTTGATTCCATGCCGCTTTAAAATCTTCTTTCTTTGCTCTTATATTCTTTTTAGAGTAAAAAGGATCGTTAAAATAAACATACTTTTCATCATAACCGGTGATCAAAACAGCATGTAATTTATAAGTGATTTCAACCGGTCCTGTGGGGGTAAGCCATATCTCAAATTGACTGTTATCTAATTTTTTATAGGTTGTATTGGTTATAGCCCAGACAGGCTGACCTTTTGAAAGAAAATGAAATAAATCTTCAAATTCGCAGCCCGTTAAATTGACTGTTTGATTGGGCATATATTCTTTCATGAGTCTTTCAATAGGACCATTATATACACCATAGCCCGGATTTTTTAAAGAATACATATCTCCTACAAATCCATCATTAGGATTTCCGTAATAAATTCTACTTCCTTTTTTAGATAAATGGGTTGTATCTTTATCAATCTTTTTAGCAAGCTCCATCTTATCCACTTTGATACCGGCATAATTTAGGAGCATGGCAAGACTCGTAACCTCACAACCTCTTGGAAGTTCTGGTTTTTGTAAGATTACAGGAGCATCTAATAAAACCTTTTCTTTAATTGTTTCGGAATCAGACCAAATCACATTTTGATTGGATAGGTAGAATATTTTTCGCCCTTCTTTTTCTTTAGCAAAAAAGACTGCATCGGAAAAAGAATCATAATCATTAATATATTTATCATTTTCAAATAAAATATACGGGTCAAAGCTATTCCAAATCCATTCATCATTATTTTTATGCTTCACATAAACATCTTTATGCTTCTTACCAAAATTAATTGCATCTTCTTTTGTCTTAAAGGATTTGATGAAGGCATTTTTATGGTAAACTTCAAAGATGATTGGATCTTGGGTATTGGTTCTATTAATATTGATGTTTTCAAATACTTCAATAGTTTCCTTAAAATTCTTAATGAACCAAACACATCCTATAACTAGCATTATAATAAATATCCAAAATATGATGGTCCTTTTCTTTTTCATATTGCTTGTTCCTTTTATTAGCAGTTTTCTTCTTCAACAACCTTTGCTACAGCTACAACAGACTCATTTTCTCCTAAATTCATTAATTTTACGCCTTGAGTCACTCTTCCTGTCTTTGAAATTTGAGCCACATGAAGTCTTATAATAATTCCCTCTGAGGTAATCATCATGACTTCTTCTCCTTCCGACACCATCTTAATACCGATAATTTGTCCTGTCTTTTCTGTTAGTCGATAGGTCTTAATGCCCTTTCCGCCTCTTCTTTGGAGATTGAATTCACCGACATCGGTTCTTTTTCCGAGACCTTTTTCCGTAACAAATAAAATATCTCTGCCCTCGGATAATAAACCTACACCAATAACCTCATCACCTTCATTAAGCGTCATGGCACGAACGCCCATACCGGTTCTTCCGATTTCTCTAACATCTTTCTCAGAGAATACTATTCCTTGTCCATTTTTAGTTCCAATGAAGATTTGTTCATCATCTTCAATATTTTTTACTTGAATGAGTTCATCTTCTTCTCGAAGATTAATTGCAAGGAGTCCTCCCTTTCTAATGTTTTCATACTCCATAATGCTTGTCTTTTTAATGAGTCCTTTTTTGGTCACCATTAGAAGATAGGTTCCTTCTTTATATTCTCTTACAGGTATAACCGCAGTAATATTTTCATCCGGATCCAGTTGAAGCAGATTAATAATTGCGGTTCCTCTTGCTGTTCTGGAGGATTCAGGAATTTCATAGGCTTTTATCCTATAAGCCTTTCCTTTATTGCTAAAGAATAAAATATAGTGATGGGTAGATGCTATAAATAAACCTTCTATAAAGTCTTCTTCTCTGGTTTGCATACCTATAATGCCTCTTCCCCCACGATTTTGGCTTTTATATGTATTGAGAGGAAGTCTCTTAATATATCCTAAATGGGTCATGGTAATAACATTAGGTTCATCTGCAATAAGATCTTCTACATCTAGCTCTCCGCCATCTACTTCAAGTTTGGTTTTTCTTTCATCTCCATATTTTTGAAGTATTATAAGCATTTCTTCTTTAATAACGCCATAAAGTCTTTTTTCATCCCCAAGAATTGCCCTTAATTCTTTAATAGTTTCCTGAAGCTCTCTATATTCTTCTTCTAGTTTTTCTCTTTCTAAGCCCGTTAAGCTTCTAAGTCTCATATCAACAATAGCCTGAGCCTGCTTTTCTGATAAAGTAAAGGCTTCAATAAGACGTTCCTTTGCTTCCTGGGTACTTGAAGAAGATCTAATGATAGAAATCACTTCATCTATGTGATCTAAGGCAATTCTTAATCCCTCTAAGATATGGGATCTTTCTTCAGCTTTCCTTAAATCAAATTGTGTTCTTCTGGTTACAACATCTTTTTGATGGTTTAAGTAATGGATTAACATATCCTTTAGGTTTAAGGTTTTAGGTTCGTTATTTACTAAAGCCAACATGTTAATTCCAAATACGTCTTGAAGCTGGGTATATTTATACAATTGATTTAATACAATATTGGCATTGTAGTCTTTTTTAATTTCTATAACAATACGCATTCCTTTACGGTCGGATTCATCCCTAAGATCGGATATGCCTTCTATCTTTTTCTCTTTCACCAAATCCGCAATTTTTTCAATTAGTCTTGCTTTGTTTACCATATAAGGTATTTCTGTAACGATAATTCTTTGCTTATTGCTTGAAACTTGCTCGATATCTGCAACGGCTCTTACTTTAACTTTACCTCTGCCGGTTCTATAAGCTTCTTCAATGCCTTTTCTGCCTAATATGGTAGCCCCGGTAGGAAAATCCGGACCTTTAATGATGGATAGTAATTCATCTATTTCAGTTTCTCTGTTATTTTCTACATAATTATCAATGATTTTAACAACGCCATTAATCACTTCTTTTAAATTATGCGAAGGAATGTTGGTTGCCATTCCAACCGCAATACCGGAAGTACCGTTAACCAGTAAATTAGGAAATCTTGCCGGAAGCACGGATGGCTCATTTAAGGATTCATCAAAATTGGGTACAAAATCAATGGTTTCTTTTTCGATATCTGCTAAGAGTTCCATGGCAATCTTACTTAATCTTGCCTCGGTATAACGCATAGCCGCCGCACTGTCCCCATCTACAGAACCAAAGTTTCCATGGCCGTCGACCAAGGGATATCGAATGGAAAAATCCTGTGCCAATCTCACCATTGCATCATAAATAGAACTATCCCCATGGGGATGATACTTACCCATGGTTTCCCCTACGATACGCGCAGATTTTTTATACGCTTTATCGGGGGTTAAACGCAGTTCGTTCATAGCATATAAAATTCTTCTATGAACCGGTTTTAATCCGTCCCTTACATCGGGCAGAGCTCTTGATACAATAACGCTCATGGCATAATCGATATAGGATCTTTTCATTTCTTCTTGTATATCTACAGGAATAATCTTATCAAATTCTTTTTCTTCCATTTTAACCTTCCTTTATCAATGCAATATTAAATATCAAGATTTTTAACATGCCTTGCATATTCTTGAATAAACTCTTTTCTAGGCTCTACCTTATCTCCCATTAGAGCTGTAAAAATCTCATCCGCCGCTGCTGCATCTTCCAGTTCAACTCTAACCAGGATACGGGTTTCCGGATTCATGGTTGTTTCCCAAAGCTGTTCCGGATTCATTTCTCCCAGACCTTTATATCTTTGCATTGTAATTCCATCACGACCAATTTCATTGAATAATTTGTCTAATTGTTTGTCATTATACACATAATATGCTTTTTTATTTTTCTCAACTTTATAAAGAGGTGGCTGTGCAATGTATACATGCCCTTTTTCAATTAATTCTCTAAGATAACGATAAATGAATGTAAGAAGCAATGTTCTGATATGTGCTCCGTCTACATCGGCGTCGGTCATAATAATAATCTTGCCGTAACGTAATTTTGAAATATCAAAATCGTCTGCAATGCCTGTTCCAAAGGCTGTAATCATCGCACGAATTTCTTCATTTCCAAGAATTCTATCCAATCTTGCCTTCTCTACATTTAAAATCTTACCTCGTAAAGGAAGAATCGCTTGAGTTTGTCTTGTTCTTGCAGACTTTGCAGAACCTCCCGCAGAATCTCCTTCGACTAAATAAATTTCACAGATACTTGGATCTTTCTCTGAGCAATCTGCCAATTTTCCTGGAAGACTATTGCTTTCTAAGACACTTTTTCTTCTTGTTAGATCCCTGGCTTTTCTTGCTGCTTCCCTTGCTCTTGCAGCCATGATGGCTTTCTGTAAAATAATTTTGGCAACAGAAGGATTTTGTTCTAAAAAGTACATCAATTCTTCTGAGAAAATCGCTTCAACAATTCCTCTTACTTCACTGTTTCCGAGTTTTGTTTTCGTTTGTCCCTCAAATTGAGGTTCCGGTACTTTGACACTGATCACCGCTGTTATGCCTTCTCTTATGTCATCCCCGGATAAATTGCTTTCATTTTCTTTTAAGAGATTATTTTTTCTGCCGTAATCGTTTATGGTTTTTGTAATGGCAGATTTAAAGCCACTAAGATGGGTACCCCCTTCAGAGGTATTGATATTATTGACGAAGCTAAATATATTTTCAACGTAACTATCATTGTGTTGAAAGGCTATTTCAACTTCTACGTTATCTTTAGTACCTTCACAGTAGAAAATATTGTCATATAAAATTGTTTTATGCTTGTTAATGTGGGAAACAAATTCCTTGATTCCACCTTCATAGTGAAAAGTTCTCTCTTTTTCCTTACCTTCTCTTACATCCCTTAAAGTAATTTTTAGGCCTTTTGTTAAGAATGCCATTTCTCGAAGGCGCTGCCTTAAAATATCAAATTGATATTCCGTTTCCTCAAATATCTCAGCATCAGGCTTAAAATGAACCAAAGTACCTCTTCTATCCGTTTCTCCAACGACTGTTAAAGACTTTATCACTTTGCCTCTTTCATAAGTCTGTTCATAAATTTTTCCCTCTGTGAAAATTTGAACCTTTAACCATTCTGATAATGCATTTACAACAGAAGCTCCTACTCCATGGAGTCCTCCAGATACTTTGTAGCCTCCACCTCCAAATTTCCCTCCTGCATGTAACACTGTAAATACAACTTCAACTGCAGGAATATTCTTTTGAGGATGAATTCCTATAGGAATACCCCTTCCGTTATCTACAACAGTAATAGAATTGTCTTGTTGAATCGTTACCTCTATTTCATCACAATAACCTGCTAACGCTTCATCTACTGCGTTATCTACAATTTCATACACTAAATGATGAAGTCCCCTTGAAGAAGTACTCCCAATATACATACCGGGTCTTTTTCGGACAGCTTCTAGTCCTTCCAATATCTGTATCTGGTTTTCATTATACTCTGGAGCCATGAAACAACTCACTCCTTTTTCAATATTTGGTAATTATATATCAATGTACTTATTTATTAATAATGGACAAATCACTGATCAGATTGATTCTTTTTTGTAATGTAGCTGAGGAAATGGGGGATAGATAAACGACGCTTCTTCCTTTTTCTTCTGTAATAATCATCGTTTTTATATCATCTTTGGATACAACAGAAACAAAGCCTTCTTCCTGAGCTACTTTTAGAAATTCCATTGTAATTTTAGATTCTTCAACTGATTTCATATCAAAAATTCCAATTAAATCTCTAATCATAATTTCAACATCTGCGCCGATATGCACAAACACATGATTTCCTCCCTACAATACAAAATATAAGTCTATTGTATATTGTATCTTATTTAAACTCCTGTTACAACATTTTGCTGTCTTTAGGGTATATATGACCATCTTCTACGTAATAAACAAAACCCTTATGAATTTGCTTTAAGATTAAATCTTCAATTCCCGTACAAGTAAGTATGGTTTGTATATCATCAATATGATCAATCAAATCTTTCTGCCTGTTTTCATCCAGTTCAGAAAGCACATCATCTAAGAGAAGTATGGGAGATTCCCCTGTTTCTTTTTTCATTAAATCAATTTCGGCAAGCTTTAAAGAAAGCGCCGCACTTCTTTGCTGTCCCTGGGAACCATAAGTGCGAAGATCCATATCATTCACTTTAAAAATAATATCGTCCCTATGGGGACCTATAGAAGTCGTTCCACTTTGAATATCTCGCATTAAATTATCCCTTAATTTTTCTCTAAAATGATAACTATTCACACTAGGTGCATATTCTATTGATAATTTTTCTTTTTGAGAAGTAATATTTCCATGAATCAAAAAAGCCAAATCGTTAATCTTCTCAATAAATGTTTTTCTTGCTTCTATTACTTTCTCTCCAAAATATACCAATTGTTCGTCCCATATATCTGTCATATCTTTTGGATTTTTGTTGATTTGTTTTAAGAAATGATTTCTTTGCTTTAATACTTTATGGTACTGCTGAAGATTATAATAATATATTCGATCTAATTGGCATAATTCAATATCTAAAAAGCGTCTTCTTTCCTTAGGCCCACTTTTAATAAGCTGTAAATCTTCTGGGGAGAAAATAACAACATTCATAATCCCTAAAAGTTCTCCTAATTTTTGAATAGGGATTCCATTATGAGCAGCAGACTTTTTTCCGCTTTTATCCAAATGAAAGTCTATTTTCTCTACTCTGTTTTGTTTCTGAATAAATAATCGGATATGGGCTTCATCTTTATGCCAATGAATGGCTTCTTTTTCATGAGTCGTTCGATGGGATCTTCCCGTAGCACATAAATACAAGGATTCCAGTATATTGGTTTTTCCCTGTGCATTTTTTCCGTAAAAAATATTTAACTGGGGGTGCAGAGATAAATTGAGCTGCCCGTAATTTCTAAATTGGTATAAATTTACCTCTTTTACATACATTATGCCCACTCCATCAATTAATTATAATATATAATTTACCATTAATATCCACTTTGTCTCCACTTCTTAGCTTTTTGCCTCTTTGAGAAACAATTTCTCCATTGACTTTTATCTCATTTTCTGTAATAAAGTATTTTGCTTCTGCACCGGACTGAACAATGTCTGCGTACTTTAGAAACTGATCCAACTTAATGTATTCTGTATTTATTTTAACCTTTTCCAATTTCATCACCTTTTCTTTTTTATAATAAAAAGTGCGAAGATACATCGCACTTTTTATTATAACATATTAAAAATTAAATTACTTACGGATTAAAAAATTAAACTTTATGACAAACTATACATTTAATCGAATAGGAAGTATAAGGTATTTATAGTCATTGCCGCTAACAGGTTGAATAATGCAGGGATTTAAAGAAGACATAAATTGAATCGCCACTTCATCATCATCTATGGATTTTAGAGCATCTATTAAATATTTTGGATTGAATGCAATAATTAAATCTTTCCCCTCTAAGTTAATGGGAAGCTCTTCATGGGCTGTTCCTAATTCTGTATTTGATGTAATAATTAATCGATCGGAATCCATTTCCATTTTGATCGGATTCTTTTTACCTTCTCTTGAAATCAAAGCAGCTCTTTCAATACTCATAAGCAATGCTTTTCGATCCACGGTAATTCTCGTTTCGTAATCTTCAGAGAAGCTGTTTTCATATTTTAAGAATTCTCCTTCAAGCAAACGAGAAACCACTGTGCTGTCTCCTAAATCAAAAAGAATATGTTTGTCCGTAAAATAAATAGATACATTATCTTCCTCTTCAGAAGAAAGAATTTTACTGATTTCGCCTAATGTCTTTCCTGGAACGACAACCTCGTTTTCTTCATTCTCAATTGATAGAGGTGTTCTTCTGTAAGATACTCTGTATCCATCCACAGATACCATATGTAATGCCCCATTTTTTATTTGGATCAGCTCACCGGTTAAAATGGGTCTCGTTTCTTCTGTAGCCACAGAAAAAATGGTTTGTCTAATCATATCTTTTAATGTGGATTGTTTTAATGTAATGGATTTATCCCTTTCAATTTTAGGAAGCTCCGGAAAATCCGTTCCGGATTGAGCAGCGATTTTAAATTCGGAATTGGCACATTTAATAGTAGCCATAAGATTAGAATCTACAGTGATTTTTACTTCTTCTTCAGGAAGCTTTCTTACGATTTCAGAAAAAATCTTAGCTTCCAGTGCGATACATCCTGATTTTTCAACATGTGCAGGTATGGTACTTTCTATTCCAAGTTCTAAATCATTACCTGTTAATTTAAGTGTATTATCATCTGTTTCTAATAAAATACATTCTAGAATAGGAAGCGTTGTTCTACTAGAAACAGCTTTTAAAACAATGTTGACACTATTTAATAGATCGTTTCTTGTACATGATACATTCATGTGTGGATAACTCCTTTCCTCTATTCAATATTAATAAATAAAAAGGTTTGAGTAGCTATAGTAATAGTACCTGTGGAAATGTAGATAAAGCATAAAAATGCTAAAAATCCAAGTAAAACGATAATAGAATAACCCTGTGGACAAAAAAATAAAAACAAATAGGTTATCCACATTGTTAACAAAAAAAATTTAAGGAAATAATTATTCACACCTTGTCCACTATATTCTCACAAGCCTATGTGAATAAATTATTTTCCTGTAATCTTCTTTTCTAATTCAAGGATTGTTTGTTGAAGTTCCCTGTCTTTTTCCATATCTTGGGCAACTTTTTCAAATCCATGGATAATGGTTGTATGGTCCCTTCCACCAAATTTTTCTCCTATTTTAGGAAGAGAAAGATCCGTCAAACGTCTGCAAAGGTACATAGCAATTTGTCTTGGAAAAGCTACATTTCGAGTTCTTTTCTTAGACCTTAGCTCTTCCGGTTTTAAATTATAATAAGAAGCTACAACTTCCTGGATGAGTTCTGTTGTGATGGTTTTGGGCTTGTCCGAACTCATTAAATCTTTTAGAGCTTCGCTGGCTAATTCAATATTAATTTCTTTATTGGCCAAAGTTGAATAAGCAATGATTCGATTGAGAGCACCCTCTAGTTCTCGAATATTGGAAACGATGGACTTGGCTACGAACAAAATGACATCATTAGGGACGCTTAGTCTTTCTAATTCAGCTTTTTTTCTTAAAATAGCAATTCTTGTTTCTAAATCTGGGGGTTGTATGTCTGCAATAAGACCCCACTCGAATCTTGAAAGTAGTCTCGCTTCTAATGTTTTAATTTCTTTTGGAGGCCTATCACTGGAAATAATGATTTGTTTGCTGTCTTCATGTAATGTATTAAAAGTATGGAAAAATTCTTCTTCAGTTCTCTCTTTCCCGGCAATAAATTGAATATCGTCGATTAAAAGGACATCGATATTTCTGTATTTGTTTCTGAAAGCTTGGTTTTTATCATCTTTAATGGAATTAATTAATTCGTTCGTAAATTTTTCAGATGATGCATAGAGTACTTTTGCGCTGGGATTTTGAGCTAAAATGTAGTGGCCAATCGAGTGCATGAGATGGGTTTTTCCAAGTCCCACACCTCCGTAGAGAAAAAGCGGATTATATGCTTTTGCAGGAGCTTCTGCAACGGCAAGGGCTGCTGCATGGGCCATTCTATTGCTGTTGCCGACTACAAATGTATCAAAGGTATATCTTGGAATTAAGTTGCTTTGAGTATCAAGAGGATCTGAAGAATCGTCTTTTGTTGTTACATTTTTTGACTTTTGTATTTGACTGGCTTCATTAGGGGTAACGATTTTTATTTCATATTCATAGTGAGTTACTTGAGTGATTGCGTTTTGGATCAGGCGAATATACCGAGTTTTTAAAATATCTCTAGAAAAGTCATCTAGCGTTTCAATGGTTAAGACATTGTCCTTTAAAGAAATGGGTTTTAAGTTTTTAAACCAAGTCTGGAAGCTAACAGGAGAAGTTTCCGTTTCTAATATTTTTAGTATGTTTGGCCAATGACTAAGTAACTTATTTTCCATTTAGATATCCTCCTATTATAAATGAAAAAATTTACATTTTTATCTTATACACAAATTATCCACAATTGTGTATAATTTTAAACAATAAATTAACAGTCTGTGAATAAGGGTTAAATAATTTTTATATAAATATATAAAAAAATTTTTTTAAACAACCTGTGGAAAAACTTTATAAACAATAAAATAAGGCAAAAAAAGAAATATAAACTTAAAAATTAAAGCTTATACACAGGTTTATCCACAGAATGTGAATAATTTAAAAAATAAAATAAGTTATACACAACTTCTTTTTCATAATATCAAAATTCTTGTGGATAATCAATAATAAAAAAATTATCCACAAGAAAATAATCCACATAGATTGAGATTTTATGAAGAAATAGGTTCTTGACGAGAAATAGGATATTTAATATAATTGTAATAGTGCTTACAAAAACACGAAATGTGGGCCTATGTCGACGAATGTTGATTTGTATAGACTGCAAAGGAGGTGCTGAGAATGAAAAGAACATTTCAGCCAAAAAAGAGACAAAGACAAAAAGAACATGGTTTTCGTAAAAGAATGAAAACTTCCAGTGGAAGAGCCGTATTAGCAAGAAGAAGAGCAAAAGGTAGAAAAAAATTATCAGCATAAAACAAGGCCGCATCATTGTGGCCTTGTTGTACTATAAGCTTTTTTTCCTCCGAACTCGTAAAGCTATATAAGTGGTGAGTAAGTATTTTTTAGGAGGAGTTTTATGAAATATACGGAGTCGTTAAAAAAGAATTTTCAATTTAAAATCGTATATACTAAAGGAAATTCTATAGCTAATCGTTTATTAGTTATGTATCGTTTAAAAAATGGAAAAGATATAAATAGATTAGGTATTTCAGTAAGCAGAAAAGTTGGAAACAGTGTTGTTAGGAATCGGATTACGCGTTTGATTAAGGAAAGCTATAGACATCAGGAAGACAATATTAAATTAGGATGGGATATTGTAATCATTGCAAGAATTCCGTCAAAGGAATCAGATTATAATGAAATATCTAAAGCACTTGTCCATTTGTTAAAAAAGGCGGGATTATTCCTTTAATATAAGGAAGGAATGTGGTTGATTTGAAAAAGTTTTTTTTAGGTTGCATTTCGTTTTATCGCCGATTCATTTCTCCTTACAAACCTCCTGTGTGTAGATTTTATCCTAGTTGTTCACAATATACTTATCAGGCAGTAGAAAAATACGGGGTAATAAAAGGAATATACTTAGGAGTGAAGAGGATTTTAAAATGTCATCCATTTCATCCGGGGGGATATGATCCTGTTCCATAATTATTATAAGGAGGAAATAAGTTGATAGATTTTTTAGCACAAATATTAGGTGTTGTATTGAATCAGATCTTTGATGCTGTATATTCGATAAGTCCTGCAGGGGCTTTAGGGGTTACCATTATTTTATTTACGATTTTTGTTCGAGTACTGATACTTCCCCTTATGATTAATCAACAGCGTTCTATGAAAAATATGCAAAAAGTTCAACCGGAAATTCAAAAAATACAAAATAAATATAAAGATAAAAAAGATCCTGAATCTCAAAAACAAATGAGCCAAGAATTAGGTGAACTCTATAAAGAGCATAAAATCAGTCCCTTAGGCGGATGTTTGCCTCTACTTATTCAAATGCCTATTTTCTTTGCATTGTTTAGGGTATTACAAAGAGCAAGTACATACATTACTAAACTTCATGATATTTATAATCAATTGGCCGTTCAGATTATGAATGTTCAGGGATATCAAAGTACATTGCAGGGAATTGTTAAAGAAAGAGCAAATGTTCAATTCAATGAAACGACTCTAGGAACAGTAGAAGGATTGCAATCTATTTTGTCTCACTTAACAACCAGTGAATGGAGTCAATTAACTCAGGCTTTTAAAGATATTCCTCAAACCCTTTTACAACAAAAAGATAATATAGAAATATTTTTAGGTATCAGCTTGGTAGATACTCCAAATGATTTAATGGGACAGGGAGTAATCATAGCTGTTATTTTGCTTACTTTTATTGCAGGATTCACTACTTACCTTTCATCAAAAGTAATGGCTTCAGGTACGCAGCAACAAAATGATCAAGCGGCACAAACACAAAAAACTATGAATATAATGTTTCCTTTTTTAACAGCGTGGATGACATATACTTTACCGGCAGGATTAGGAATATACTGGATAACAAGCAATATTTTCCAAATCGTTCAGCAATTAGCCATTAATAAGAGTATGGATAAAGCGGGGGAAGGTGAATAGAATATGGATTTTATTGAGAAAATAGGAAAGACGGTTGAAGAGGCAATAACGGAAGGGTTAATTGAATTAGGTGTTACAAGAGATAATGTAGATATTGAAATACTCGATAAAGGTTCTAAAGGATTTTTAGGTCTTGGAACTAAAATGGCCAAGGTTCGCATGAGAAAAAAATTTAATCCCATTGACAGCGCTACAAAATTTTTAGAAGATCTTTTTGAAAAAATGAAGATACAAGCAGTTATTGATGTAGAAGAAAAAGAAAACGGCAACTATTATTTTAATTTAAGAGGAGAAGATATGGGTATCTTAATTGGAAAAAGAGGTCAAACCCTGGATTCTCTTCAATACTTAGTGAATTTGGTTGCTAATAAAGAAAAAGAGAATTATGTTCGTATTACCTTGGATACAGAAAATTACAGAGAAAAAAGAAAAGATACCCTTGAAGCACTGGCAAGAAACCTAGCTAAAAAAGTAAAAACAACAAAGAGAAGTGTTGTACTAGAACCAATGAATCCTTATGAAAGAAGAATCATTCATTTTGCACTTCAAAATGACCGATTTGTTAAAACCCACAGTGAAGGTGAAGAACCCTATCGTAAAGTGGTCATTAGCCCAATAAATCACGGATAAAAACCCAGTTTATACTGGGTTTTTAAAATTTAAAAATAAAGGAGTAATACTATGATAGAAGATACCATTGCCGCTATTTCAACGCCTCCGGGTACCGGTGGCATTGGAATTATCAGATTAAGTGGAAAAGATGTTTTTTCTATTGTAAATCCAATCTTTAAAGGCAAGAAAAATCAAGATTTATCAACAGTAAGATCTCATTCTATTCATTATGGCCATATTATTGATAAAGAGACAAGTAAAGCTATAGATGAAGTATTGGTTATGGTGATGAAAGCACCCAATACCTATACGAAAGAAGATATCATAGAAATCAATTGCCATGGAGGCATTGTTTCTGTAAGAAAGGTATTGGAGCAAGTATTAAGAATGGGTGCAAGACTCGCTGAGCCCGGTGAATTTACAAAAAGAGCGTTTTTAAATGGTCGAATTGATTTATCTCAGGCAGAGGCAGTCATTGATATTATTGAGGCCAAAACAGATATGTCTTTAAGCACTGCTATGGATCAATTGGAAGGCAGTTTATCTCATAGAATCGGAGAATTAAGAGAAGAGCTCCTGGAAATGATGGCCCATATAGAAGCGGCCATTGATTATCCGGAGTATGATATAGAAGAATTAGGTTATGACAGGGTAAGAAAACGTATAGAAGATATCAGAGCAAAAATTCATCGTTTATTGGATACTGCGGATTCGGGGAAAATATTAAGGGAAGGGGTAAAAACAGCTATTGTCGGAAAACCTAATGTTGGAAAATCCTCTCTATTAAATGCTCTGCTTAGAGAACAGAGAGCGATTGTAACCAATATTCCCGGTACCACAAGAGATGTTTTAGAAGAATATATCAATATTTCAGGAATTCCCTTTAAACTCATAGATACGGCAGGCATTAGAGAAACAGAAGATGTTGTTGAGCAAATAGGTGTGAGTCGTTCTAAAGATATTATAGAATCCGCCGATTTAATTATCATGATACTGGATTTATCTACTACTTTGACAGAAGAAGATAAGTATATTATGGATTTAATTGAAGATAAAAAGAAATTAGTTTTGCTTAATAAAACTGATTTGCCAGCTAAACTGGACAAAGAAGAAATCTATAATAGATTTTCTCAAAGTGAGATTTTAGAAATCTCTGCAAAAAATAAAAAAGATGTAGAAAAATTAGAAGAAACCTTAAAAGAAATGTTTATGAGTGGTAAAATTAATATGGAAGACTCCGTAATGATCACAAACTTAAGGCATAAGGATGCCCTTATAAAAGCCGATGATAGTTTAAAGGATGCTTTATCCACCATTGATATGGGCATGCCTGAGGATTGCTTATCCATTGATTTAACCAATGCCTATAAGTATTTAGGAGAAATTACCGGTGAATCTGTTCAAGATGATTTAATTAAAAAGATTTTCAGCCAATTTTGCTTAGGCAAATAAAAAGAAAGAGGAGAAAACATGAGTTACAATGCTTCTAATATAGACGTTGCTGTAATTGGCGGAGGGCATGCAGGGTGTGAAGCTGCCCTTGCAACCGCTAGATTAGGATTTAGCACAGTTTTATTTGCAATTAGTTTAGACAGTATTGCTATGATGCCATGTAATCCTAATATAGGAGGTACTTCTAAAGGTCATTTGGTTAGAGAAATTGATGCTTTAGGAGGAGAAATGGGAAAAAACATAGATAAAACCTTTATTCAATCCAGAATGTTGAATATGGGAAAGGGGCCTGCAGTTCATTCTCTTAGGGCCCAAGCAGATAAATACCGCTATTCAAAGGAAATGAAGAAAACCTTAGAAAATACGGAAAATCTAATCATTAAGCAGGCAGAGATTGTAAAAATTCATGTGGAAGATAAGAAGGTAAAAGCTGTAGAAACAGCTAATGGAGCCATTTATCATTGCAAGGCAATTATTATTGCTACGGGAACCTATTTAAGGGCATGCTGCTTTATTGGAGATACCATAGAGTATACCGGTCCCAATGGATTAAAACCAGCCAATAGATTAACGGATTGTTTAAAGGAATTAGGTATTGAGCTATTTAGATTTAAAACAGGTACTCCTGCCAGAGTGGACCGAAGAACCATTGATTTTTCTAAAATGGAAGAACAGCCAGGGGATGAAAAAATTATTCCATTTTCCTTTGAAACGGATCCAAAATCTATAGAGAGAGAACAAATTTCTTGTTGGCTTACTTATACCAATGAGAATACCCATCAAATCATTCGAGACAATCTTCATCGTTCTGCTTTATATGGAGGAAAAATTGAAGGGATAGGTCCTAGATATTGTCCTTCTATTGAAGATAAAGTAGTTCGTTTTGCAGATAAAGAAAGACATCAGGTTTTTCTTGAACCTGAAGGAGAAGATACCAATGAAATGTATGTTCAAGGTATGTCTTCTTCTCTTCCTGAAGATGTTCAAAGCGCTATGCTTCGTTCTTTACCGGGACTTGAAAACTGTGAAATGATGAGAACTGCATATGCTATTGAATATGACTGTATTAATCCAACTCAGCTTAGGCATACCCTCGAATTTAAAGAAATCGACGGGTTATTTAGTGCAGGACAGTTTAATGGAAGCTCAGGCTACGAAGAAGCAGCAGCACAAGGAATCGTGGCAGGTATTAATGCTGCCTTAAAGATACTAGGTAAGGAACCGATGATTATTGACCGTTCTGAAGGATACATAGGTGTACTGATTGATGATTTGGTGACTAAAGGAACGAAAGAACCCTACAGAATGATGACATCAAGGGCAGAATATAGATTGCTCTTAAGACAGGATAATGCAGATCTTCGTTTAACTGAAAAAGGGTATTATGCAGGACTTATTTCTAAAGAGAGATATGAAAAACTCCAAGAAAAGAAAAGGCTCATTGAAGAAGAGATAAAAAGAATGAAGGAGACTATTGTCGGGGTTGTACCTTCTGTTCAAGCTTTTCTTGAAGCCCATAATAGTACACCTCTTAGATCAGGTATGCCTCTTTCAGAACTCATTAAAAGGCCGGAGTTGGATTATTATAAGATTAAAGAAATTGATCCAGGTCGTATAGAGCTACCTGAGGATGTTCAAGAACAAGTTAACATTCAGCTTAAATATGGAGGGTACATTAAGCGTCAAATGATCCAGGTAGAGCAATTTAAGAAGCTTGAGAATAAACTTCTTAGGGAAGATATGGACTATTATAATATTAAAGGTCTTAGAATAGAAGCAGCCCAAAAACTTCAAGCAATTAAACCCAGATCCATTGGACAAGCCTCCAGAATATCCGGGGTGTCTCCTGCTGATATATCTGTTTTGTTAGTGTATTTAGAGCAGATCAATAGAAGTAAAAATTTTAATAAGTAGGAGTATTGATATGGAACTTAAAAACTATTTAGAGGATGGAAGTAAGGAACTTGGAATACATTTAAATCCCACACAGATTGATCAGTTTCTTCAATATAAAGACTTACTCCTTGAGTGGAATGAAAAGATGAATTTAACTGCTATTACCGAAGATAAGGATATTATTATAAAACATTTTTTAGATTCTATATCCATTGGTAAGTTTTTTGATTTTTCATCTACAGAAACTGTGATCGATATAGGTACTGGAGCCGGTTTTCCAGGTATTCCTCTTAAAATTGCATACCCTAATATTAAGATTACCTTAATGGACTCCTTAAATAAAAGGATTGAATTTTTAAGAGAAGTTGTCTCTAAGTTATCCCTTAATGGGGCGAAGCCTGTTCATGGAAGGGCTGAAGAGTTAGGTCAAGACAAACTTCATAGGGAAGCCTACGATGTTTCTGTATCTCGTGCAGTAGCCCATTTATCTGTGCTGGCAGAATATACCCTTCCATTTATTAAAGTTGGCGGGATATTCCTTTGTATGAAAAGTATTAATTGTGATGAAGAAATAGAGGCTTCAAAAAAAGCCATTACAGTCCTTGGCGGAAAGATTGTTGACCAAAAAGATGTCCATATTCCCTTCAGTGATATAAGCCATAGGATTATCTTTATCAAAAAGGAAAAAGAAACTCCATCAAAATATCCAAGAAAACCTGGAAAACCAAGTAAAAATCCTATACAATAACAGTAATTTTTACAGAATAAAATTAAAACAAGAAAAAAAGTATATATTTAACAGAATATTATGTTATAATAAAGGAAGTATTTGGTTTTCGGATTGAATTATGGGGGGAGAAAACGGTTTATGCAAATAGATCAAACAAAAGAATTAAAGATACAATGGATTCCTGTTGATAAAATACGTCCTAATCCATATCAGCCAAGAAAAAGCTTTGATAAAATAGCTCTTGATGAATTAACCAATTCTATTAAAGAATATGGCGTGATGCAGCCAATCAGCGTCCGCATGATTGGAAATTCAAATTATGAATTGGTAGCCGGAGAAAGAAGATTAAGGGCATGTAAGAATGCAGGAATGGATGTGATTCCTGCAGTACTCATAGAAGTGAGCGATAAGGATAGTGCGGTACTGTCCCTTATAGAAAATCTTCAAAGAGAAGAGCTTAATTTTTTAGAAGAAGCGGATGCATACTTTAATTTAATGAAGGATTATGGTTTTACTCAGGAGGAATTGGCAAGAAGTGTGGGAAAGAGCCAGTCCACGATTGCGAATAAACTTAGACTATTAAAATTATCCCCTGCTGTTAAGAAGCTTTTATTGGAGCATAATTTATCAGAAAGACATGCAAGAGCACTTATTAAGCTTCCAGATGAAGATATTCAGATGGAGGTTTTAAAGAAAGTCATTATACAAGGTTTAAATGTGAAAAAAACCGAAGAATTAGTGGATCAAACGATTGAAAAGATTATGCATCAATCGGAAGAGAAAAAAGAACAGAAGATGAAAAGATATCTAAGGGATATCAGGTTATTTACCAATACGATTCAACAGGCAGTAGATTTAATTCAACAATCCGGTGTAGAAGCTCAATATACTATGGAAGAAAAAGAAGATTTTTATGAAATAAAAATAAAAATACCTATGAAATAATTAAGGATTCACCGTAAAAGGTGAATCCTTTAATTATTTCATTAAGAAGTTTTTACACACTTCATTAAAGTAAAGAGGCTCTTCTTCATGGGGCATTGCCTTTGATTTATTAAATACATAGGAAGTGATTGAAGGTTTCATTAAAGTCCATTCATTTAATAATGTTACAGGAACCAGTTCATTCTCCCTTCCCCACACAATGCAAATAGGACAAGTTATTTTATTAAGAGCTTCTCTAACATTTACGTTAAGATATTCCCCTAAGAATGATGCCAAGAGATATCTTGAAGATGGTCCTCCTAAATGGGCTGAACCATAGTATGCATCAATTAAAGAAGCATTTATAGAATGACCGGATTTATATAATTTATTTTTAAGAAAATAATAGGTGTAGGGTTTAGATGCAAGAATCTGATAGAAAGCTGTTCCTATAATAGGAGTTTCAATGATTCTTTTTAGCATCTTAGTTTTTTGATCCGGATATGTGGATTGTTTTTCAATACCTGTAGGTGAAATTAAAATTAATTTTTTAAATAAACCCGGTGACATAGCAGAGGACATGACTGCAAATGAAGCCGACTGAGAATTAGCAATAACAAAAGCTGGCTCTTTAATGACATTCTTTATAAAGTCTTGTATCAGCTGAACATATAGATAAGCGGTATAGGTGATCTTTGGTCTTGAAGAATATCCAAAACCTAATAAATCTACGCTATATACCCGAAAGTTTTTGGATAAAAGCGGAATATTTTTTCTCCACTCATAAGAAGAAGCCCCATTGCCTATCCCATGAATGAGTAGTATTGGCTGTCCTTTTCCTTCCACTCTATAATGAATATTTCCTAATTTCCATGAATAAGTTTTATATTTCTTTTGAATTCTTTTATATTTATACGAACCAAGTTTAAATAATATACGATTGATTATACCAAGTGCAGATCCTGCAAGTATAAGCTTAATCCAGAAATTTTTCTTCTTCATAAAAACTCCTCCCTAGGGTTTATACTCTTATTATCTCCTATCCATTAGAAAAAGAAAAGCAATAAATTGGAATTGATAGCGTCAAGATACTATGGGTTTTAAAAGCAAGAATATCCCTCTGCATATCATTTAACCTAGGAATCCCTTATTGATTTAAGAAATTCGTGAGCCCAAGTCCTTTTACCAATGTTCAAAACTGT
>JAAYPH010000230.1 GCA_012519955.1 Candidatus Epulonipiscium sp. | reverse complement strand
CCATCACCGAAACAAGAGGAGGGGTGGTAGCTCCATTGTCAAAATTAATCCCTATAACGCGCTTCCCGTTAATCAGAGGCACCTTTTCCTCGACACCCACCACCCACTTTCGAAATCCATATGGGTTCATATTACCTACCCCCAAAAATTCCAAATAGGCTCTATATTATAATATTAAGCAAAAATAATTTGGTGCCTGTCAGTCCACATTTCCACATTTGTTTCAAATGTGGAAATGTGGACTGACAGGCACCGCTCCCATTGGGATTATTTTTTAATTGAGGCTACTTGATAAAAGAATTTTCTTGGATAGGAAATGGTTACAACGGCTGTTCCTTCATATTTAGGAGATTCAGCCACACGAACTACTTTTGCGGAACATACTTCTTGCCCCTTTCTATCTACTGCCGTAACGGTTTCTCCTGTTTTAGGAAGAGGTAAAAATTCATAGGGGATAGATAGAGCCACCTCTTCCTCTGAAAAAGCATAATTCCGAAGGCTGATGGCCTGCCCCGGACAAGCAGGAATACATAGTCCACAGCCAATGCACTTCTCATAATCTATTTTGGGGGTATTGCTAATCCTCTCTCCGATGGTTATGGCATGTTTGGGACAGGAGGCTTCACAGGGATTGCAAGGAATTTCTTGAGGACATTCAATGATTGCAACCCCTCCTTTTAATAATCTGTCTTTGGATGGAAGGGTTATGCTTTGTTGATTTTTTCCTTCATTAATATTATGCCTTAACTGACTTAACCTGTTTTTAACACAAACTATCCGCTCCATATATTCTTCTTTTTCATAGAGCCCTAAAGATTTCGCCACAGCAATTCCTGCCATTCTTCCTTCTTCCATAGCGATGCTGGCTTCTTCTATACCCGTTATATCCCCTGCAACAAAGATGCCTTTAATACTGGTTTCCATATGTTCATCATGGACAGGAATATGTCCTCCCAAAGAAGGGTTAAACTCAAATGCGCATCCTGCCATCCATGCCAGTTCTCCCAGAGGGGTAAAGCCTGTCGCAAGGCAGATCGTATCGACATCCAAAATCTTTTCACTGCCCTCTATTGGGTTTAGATCCTTATCCACCTCTACAATCTCTGCTCCTTCTACGCAATGACTTCCAAGGGCTCTTTTAATGGTGTGCCTTGGATAAAAAGGCACTCCGGCTCTTCTTAGCTTTGCCATATGCACCTCATATCCACCCGGCTTTTGGGTTACATCGACAATTCCGGCTACCTTTATACCTGCCTGCATCAGCTGATAGGATACAATCACCCCTACATTGCCGGAGCCTACCATAAGCACTTTATTTCCCGGCTTTACTCTATGGATATTCATCATGGTCTGTGCCGCTCCTGCGCCCATTACTCCAGGGAGAGTCCATCCCGGAAAATTAATTGGATTTTCCTGAGCTCCCGTTGCAATAATGATTCTTTCTGCATGGATCATAAAAGACTTCTTTTTATTTTGCACCACCCAAATTTCTTTATTGGCATTAATGCCTACTGCTTCTGTATTTAGCCATATTTCAATTCCTAAGTCTTTCGCTTCCTTAAGAAGCATTTCTCCTATATGTATCCCTCTAATGCCAGCTCTATGTTCCTTAGAACCGAAGAATTTATGTATTTGTTTAAAAAGTTGTCCCCCTGCTTTATGGTTTTCATCGATAACAAGAACTTGCCCCCCTGCCCGAGCAACTTCAATGGCGCTGCAAAGACCCGCCGATCCTCCGCCAATAACCACTACAGATTTATTCATCATTTTCACTTCTCTCCCAACTACCCAGACCTTTCTGGGTTTCTATTTTCATTCCTTCTCTGACAGGGGTAATGCAAGTTCTCACATTGGGGATGCCGTCTACCACCATAACGCAATCCGTGCACCGCCCGATGGCACAAAAAATGCCTCTGGGCTCTTTTCTTTTTTTGGTATAACGAAAGACCTTTATGCCATTGGCAAGCAGCGTGGCTGCAATCATTTCTCCTTCATAGGCTTTTAATGCTTTCCCGTCTACCCAAATGGTGACTTCTTTTTTGTCTTCTGTCTTTCCTAATATCGGGTGCTCTTTAATTCTATTCATTTAAAATATCACCTTCTATTCCAAGATTAACTGGACGAACAGGCTGTCTATAATTTCCCTGCCTGGGAGGCTTTTTAGTTTTTCGGGCAATTAATTTTTCTATTCGTACTCTGCAGGTTCTCCCCTGGCAAAGGCCCATGCCGCACCTTGTGAACCTTTTTACTTCATTAAAAGTTCTTGCCCCGTCTTCTATGGCCGCTTCAATTTCCCTTTGGGTAATCTCCTCACATCGACAGATAATAATATCCTCCATAAATACTCCCTTCTTATTTATTTTTAATAGGGCGAACAATGTCCGCCCTATGATCCTTTTATGCGACTTCCGCTTTGGAATTTTTCTTTGTAAATATGGATACCACAACAATCAATATCGCGGATACTACTAAAGCAATGAGCACTCTATTGGCACCCAGAGCAGGAATTTGAGTTAATATGGAACCGGTGATAATGCCAACTCTCGCTCCCCATGGGGTTACTTTGCTGTTTTTTATACCCATTTCAAATCTTTCGCCTTTTCTTTCCTTCCAAATAAGTCCTACGAGTAGAAGGGGCACCAAACCGCCTCCTGCCATAGCATAGGCTCTGGAGAACAAATCTAAAATGGAGCTGGCATAAATCCCTGCCAAAGCAGCAAAGACTCCTATCACAACTGTTAACCATTTTGCATACTTAACCAGTTGAATATCGGTTACTTTTTGTTTAAAAGGTTTGATTAGATCATTCACAATGAGAATAGATGCAGAGTTAAGATTGGAATCTGCTGAAGACATGCCTGCTGCCAGGATAAGTGCAAAAATCATCACAGCAATACCTGTTGGAACATAATTTAACATAAACCAAGGCATTGCATCATCTGGTTTTAGAGTTTGATTTAATGTAAGTATAACCATACCCACCAACGCGGTTAACATAACAAATATGATTGCAATGATTCCACTCCATAATAGCCCATCTCTAGCCGTCTTCTTATCTTTAGCCGCAAAACATCTCTGCCAGTAAATCTGAGCCGCCAATATTCCAATACATCCCGTTACAAACTGGTTAATAAGCTGCACGACATTGGTTCCTTTAAAGCTCCATAATTCCGCCTTTCCTACTTCTGCAAGCCTTACGCCCAGTTCTGCCATACTCCAGCCAACTGGTGAAAAGGCATACACATAAAAAGCAACACCAAATATAACAACTAAGATTCCTTGAATTAAATCCGTCCAAACTACGGAATATATGCCTCCCAATGTGGTATAGACGATAAACACAAGAGAAAATAGCAAAATAATCGGTACAGGATCCGCTCCTGTAATAATATTAAAGATGTTTCCAAAGGCCTTGCCCTGTCCTCCGATCCAGGCAATCATAATCATAGAAGCTAAGATTCCGCCTAAGGCTCTCGTAACCTTATCTCGCACAATTAAATCATCCATCATTTCAGGAAAGGTATTATAGGTAAGCCTTCCCGCCAAGCCTGCAAAAAACAGTGCAAAAATAATTTTAGAGCCCTGTTCCCCCAAAATGAATACCAGCCAAGGAAGACCAAATTGATATCCTTTTCCTGCATGACCTATAAAATTCCCAACTCCCATAATCGTTGCAAATTGGGTAAAGAAAATCAGATATAAAGGAAAGGATTTACCCCCTATGGCATAATTTGAAAAGCTGGATTGGGCTTTCCCTGTTACCTTCCAGGATATAAATAAAAATATCGCACACATTAAACCAGTAACAATCCACAACCATACTCCTAAATCCATACGCTACCCCCCATTCATTTTTTGACTTTTAAACCTGTTTAAGCTCAGTTCTTCCATAGGATAGATGACTTTCTCGCCACAAATCATAGAAGCCATAACCTTTCCGGTAATAGGTGCCAGAGCTATACCGTCTCCCTCATGCCCTGCTGCAATATAAAATCCTTTTTTACCATCTACTTCTCCAACAATCGCTTTGCCATCTTCTGACGCAGGCCTAAAACCGGCAAAACTTCGGATCATATGCACATTTTTTAAGATGGGAAATAGTCTTATGGCCTCGTGCATAATCATCGTCAAGGCTTCATAGGTTGTGCTTTTATCAAATCCCACGTATTCCCTTGTACTTCCTATTAAGTAGTTTCCACTGGAAGCTTGGCTGAGTGCTAGTCCAATTCCAAGCTCCCTGTATCTTTTAGGTTTATTTTGGATAATCTGAGGATTCATTTTTGCAGCGATATAATCCGCACTCCAGGCATTGGTTTCTCCAAGGGGTGGTACTTGCTGAGTAACGATAATTTGCCCCCTTTTAGGCCTGATAGGGATTTCTGCTCCAATGAGCTTTCCTATATCCGGCGCCCAAGCCCCTGCTGCATTAACCACATATTCTGTTTTGATGTGGCTGCCATCTTTAAGGCGAATCTCCCATGAACCTTCCCTTTGTATGATTTCCGTGATTTCTATATGGGTTTTTAATTCCAGGCCAAGAGCAGTGCCTTTTTTTAGAAAGCCTCTCATCACTTTTAGAGGATTCACCTGAGAATCTTTGCTGCAATAAGTGGATGCTTTTATGTCTTTTCTTACAAAAGGCTGCTTTTTCAGTACATCTTTTCTATCCAACATTTCTACTGGTAGCCCGTAACTGTTTTGTGTCTTCACAAACTCCTCCATCGCCTTTAACTGTACATCGTCTTCGATTAAAATCATTCCTCCCCTGTTTTCAAATTCTAAATCGATCTCCAGTTCCTTAGACAAGGATTTATACATTTGTACACTTTCCAAAGTCATATCGAGAAGAATACCGGGCTTTTTTGACTGAAGGAAAATAGCATCATCACAGGACGATGACGCCCCACTGCCCAGTTCTCCTTTTTCCAATATAAGCACCTTTTTCTTTTTTAAAAGAAGATAATAGCTGACAGAAAGTCCTATAATGCCTCCCCCTATAATAACCACATCGTAATGTGCCAAAATCTTAACCCCCCGCTGATACACAATCTATCAATCAATCACCTTTTTATAAATATATGGGAACTTTAGACGGTATATAACAAAAATAAGGCGCCTGTCAGTTTGAACTGACAGGCGCCTTGGTTGGGTTTATGAGTATTTGAAGATATGTTGTTTGTATTTATCTAATATTAACATTAACGGATATCCGATTCCATAACATGAAATCAACTGTCCTAACCCTACGCCTCCCATAAATATCAGAAGAGTTGTATTCCATTCAATCTTGCCAAAAGTCCCGTAGTAAATCAGTAACCCTACAATAATGGCATTAACGACGATCGGGGGAATGGGTACCAGTATTTTCTTTGGCATTTTATAGGACAGATAAGCCGCTATTAAAGTAGCCAGGCTTCCGAAAACAATGTCCACCATACCAAATTTACTAATAAAGATATTGGATATTAAACACCCAATAAATAACCCCGGAATTGCCGTAGGGGTAAAGAACGGCAGTACAGTCAAGGCTTCTGAAATACGCACCTGTAAATAGTCCGTGCTAATTACTGCAAAGGGCAGGGTTAACACCACATAAATTGCAGCAATCAGTGCTGACTGCACCAAAAACAAAATCCTCTTATTCATTTTTTATTCCTCCTTAGTTTTGTTTATAGTCAGGATTTCGCGAACTGACT
>JAAYPH010000024.1 GCA_012519955.1 Candidatus Epulonipiscium sp. | reverse complement strand
CATTGGGATGGTCATAATTTAATTTTTTTCTTTCTTCCAGAGGCAAATGATCATTGGATTTATAATAATAGTCATGACTAATTGTAGCTACTTCATTATTAAATTCTTCTTTTAAGCGATTCACTAAAGTTGTTTTACCAGATCCCGTTCCCCCGGCTACTCCAATAACAATTACATTCCCCATAATTTCTCTCCTCATAGTTTTATGATTTAAATGCTTTATATATTATATAAAAATTTTTTCTACATTAAAAGATATTTATTTACATGAATCAAGATTATTTGTCACACAAAGAATGCAAAAATAGCACTTGATTTTGCTAAATGTCGTATATGCAAGGAATAGAAACATTTGAGAAAGTAATTTAGAAATTTCTGCCACAAAAAAGATATATAAAGAAGATTGCTTCCTTATATATCTTTTTATTGAATTTTTATTTTATTGCTTTCAAAATCAATCTGCATATTTAAGCTACTGTTTTGTATGATGTTTTCTAATGAATAATATGCATCATCATTCACCCAGATTGGCTTTTCTTCCTGATTCATTATACCTAGATCCTCCCACTCATATTTAATGACCTTCTCGGAAACATAGATTTTGTCATTTTGTTTATAAATAGGATAAAAGCTAACAATCCACTGCTCCTCAACGGAAGATGAACTTTGAATATCAAGAGAATCAATAAAATAGGTATACTTCAAAGCATTTTTATAAGCTTCTGTCAGCTGCTCCTGACTGGTAATCTTAAAATTATCTTGTCCCATATCATTAGGAGCCGCCTCAATGTTGTTAAAATCCATATAGTTTATTCCTTTAATTTGAGGATACTGATTTCTTATTGTATTGTAAAAAGCACTAATTTTATTTGCCGCTTCATCTATGTAGTACCCATGATCTTTATTCGAATAGTGGGATATTCCTAACTGTGAAATCATCATAGGCTTTTTGCCTTGAAAGGAATAATACACAAAATCGATATCTTCAAATAAATTTTGATCATTCTTTTCGTTATTGGTATAAATCAGATCATATACATCGATCCCCACCCAATCTACTGCTTCATCTCCGGGATAGTATATTAAACTGTCTTCACAATTTTCCAGATTAACACTCCATATGAAAGCTACGTTGGGGGCATATTCCTTAAATATGTTTCTTGCCTTTATAAAAAAGTCTTTATATGCCTGAGGATTATCGTATTGATGGGGATTAGGATAAAATTGAACAAACATCGGAATAAAATAGTATCCGAATTCTTTTGCGGTTTCTTCCAATAAATAATCTTGATAGGGAAAATCTTCTGATGGAGGCTGTAAAATAATATATGGAGTCTTCATACGAGATGTACACTCCAAAACCCAATCAATAGGAAAAATCGCTCCTAATTTCATATTTCTTAAATAGATTCCGTGACTGGTTTCTGTAATTTTTTCAAAGGTTTCAATATCAAAATTTATATCGGAATTAGATAAAATATATGCCCCTAAATAGCAGCCTTCTTTTGGTTCATATAAGCTGAGGGGTCTTGATATATTTCTATAAAGTTTATACTCTGTTTTTTCAATAATGGCCTGAGCTGCTGATACTTCTTTTTCTTCCTCAGAAGCAATAGGAGCTTTACTTTTTTCTGATGCATTGCAGCTTGTTAATAGTAAACACACGAAAATTATCATATGAAAAAGTTTTGATTTCACACAAATCCCTTCCTTCATATGATATCTTTTCCATTTTTATTGATATTTATTCCTGTCATACTTTTTTCTCACAAGATATGTGTTTAATGCTTCAAGGTAATGAATATATGCTCCGCCTTTACTGTATATTTCTAAATCTTTTGGAAAGGCATCATAAGGAATAGATTTTCTTCCCCCTTCCTGAGCCCTATCCCAATATTTCTTTAATATTTCAAAGGGCAGCATAAAATACTGATTGTATTCTATAAAATAAACCAGCAGAAAGGCTACTCCCTCCTGTTTTTGAAAATCTTCCATGAAAAGAATTTGATGAGGATGGATATTTTGTATCGGCAGACTTTTCTTGCTTGTCTCTTTTGCATCAAAACATATTGGGATGCTTTGTACGACTCCAATATAATCTACCGTACTTTTTTGGTCAAAGTATGCCAAAGTGATGGTTCTGCTTTTTTGATCTATTTGAATCGGTTTAATCGGCGTAGGTACTTTCTGGATCACTGCCAACCCCTTTGCCCTATAGCTTTCATTGGTATAATTTATAAGTTCTTCTAACGTACTTCCTCTTAAACCTCTGGTATTCCAATATCCCATAAAAACACTCCAAATATCTTTTTTTACTATATTATCATAAATCTTTAATCTATTCATTGAGTATTTTGTAAAAATGTATTATACTTAATACTGTAAGGGGGAATATGTAATGATTGGTACTAATTGGATAAAAAGACTTTATGCATTTGTTCAGGAAATCTTTCATTATTTATCTATGGAATTAGAAGATCAAGCTTCTTATCTGGAAGATAAATCCATATATAGAATAGCTAGAAAAAAATATATTCTGCTAAACAATTATGAAAAAGTCATAGAAATCAGCCGTCGTCTTCATGATTATAAACAAGTATTCATGTATCAAGTCAAAAATAATCAAATATATGAAGCCATGCAAACTGCAGAGATCTATGAACTGTATGAATTGGGTGCTCCTCTTTGCGAAAAGGAAGGAGAGCTTATTAAAGCTGCCCATATGTATTCCTATTTTAATCCGATTAAAGCCGCATCCTTATATAAGCAAGAGCATATCTGGGATAAAGCCGCTAATTGTTACATAAAATCTATGCAGTGGCTTAGAGCAATAGAATGTATAGAACAGATGGCTTCTGAAGAAGTAAAGAATAAATATTATAATAAGATTGAACAAATAGGAGATGAATTATACACTAAACGAAATTATGAAGAAGCCATTAAGCTATTTACACGGATCAATGCCTTGGAAAAAGCTTTGAATCTTTCAGAAGAAATAAAGGATGAGAAAACTTCTAAAATTCTTTATGAACAATTGGTAAGACAAGCCCTGGATCAAAATGAAATGAATAAAGCTGCCTATTATTATGAAAAATTGGATACCTCCAAAGCCTTTTCACTGTATATGAAGATACAAGATATTGACAATGCCGCTCGATTGCTGACACAACAAGAAAAATGGGAAGAAGCGTTGTACCTGTATTTGAAGAATGATAAGGAAGCAGAGGCAATAAAAATTGCAAAAGAACACGATTTATATTCTCTTTTGCTTTCATATTATAAAGAAAAGAAAAACTATGAAAAAATACTATGGATTTTCGAGGAAACCCACACAATCGAAGAAGGTATCCAATATTTTAAAGAAGAAAATATGTTTGAATATGCTGCCCAGTTGGCAAAATTGCTGACGAAATCTTCAGAAACTGCCGCTGTCTTAAAAGAGATAGGATACTATGAACAGGCAGCACACTATTATCTTTTAGAAGATCTTAAAGAAGAATGTAAAAATTGTTTAGAGTTGTCAGGCAAAACTCCGTTAGAAATTGAAAATTACTTTTTTGTTAAAAATTATCCGGCATAACTAAAGGGTTAACATCGTTCACCCTTTAGTTATAATCACATAATTCTTAAAATTTAATTTCCAATTTTTCTTTAGTGCAAATTTTTTTATATATATCTGGCAGTTCTGCTTTAAAGCTGCGATTTTCCAGGTAACCAAAATCTTCAGGGCATTCTGCAAACTTTATTTTATAGGCATGTAAAAACTGATGCTTTAAACCATATTTTGATTTAAAATAATCATTTACCTTAATATCTCCATATTTACTGTCTCCAATAATCGGATGGTTTATTTTAGAAAGATGGGCACGAATTTGATGGGATCTTCCTGTAATCAATTGTATTTCTAAAAGAGTATAATCGGAATTGTTTACTATGGGAGTGAAATGGGTTTCCACATATTTGCTTCCCTCTTCGTATTCATCAAGGATTTCGACTTCATTTGTTTTTTGATTTTTCTTATGATAGCCTTTTAAAACTCCAGGGGTTTTGATAGTGCCTTTTACAATGGTTAAATAATACTTTTGTATTTTATTTTCTTTAATCATTTGATTCATGGCTTGAAGGGCATTTAAGGTCTTACCTGCTATAATGATACCGCTGGTATTTCTGTCTAAACGATTACAGACTGCAGGAGTAAAACCCGCAGTCTCATGAGGGTTATATTCTCCTTGCTCCACTAAATAAGACAGTATTTCATCGGCTAATGTATTTTGATTATTGTTTTGATCCGGATGCACCAAAAGCCCTAAAGGTTTATTGCACAATAATATATGCTCATCTTCAAATATAATAGAAAAAGTTCTACTGACTTTATTTACATCTTTAAGTGCACGAAACTGATTGATTGTTTCGTCAGCTAAATACAATTGAATGGTATCTCCTATTTGAAGTTTTTCATTTCCTTCTCCTTTTTTGCCATTATATTTAATTCGTTTTTTTCTAAGCATTTTGTATATAAATCCTTTTGAACTTTGATTCATATATTTCATTAAAAACTTATCCAATCGTTGATTTGCATCATTCTGTGTGATTTGTATTTCTTTCATCTGCTCACCTTTATCTTTAATAATCTTTACTATAAGAAAATCGCCTGAACAGGCGATTTTCTTATAGGTATCATACTACTGAATATGAACAATATTGGACTTTGCATCCCATATAACCTGATAACCTAATTTTGAAAACTCTCTTGAAGGAATATATGAAGTGCCGCCAATTACTCTAGCATTTAAATAAACCGCAGTACCCTTATAATGGACATATGGCTGTTTCTTTGCTACATCCCACTGAATATTTTCTCCTAATACATTGCCTATATCTCTTAATGGAAGATATGAAGTAGAGTCAATAACTTTTATATTAAGCTTTCCTTCTTCTAGCTTTTCTTCATTATAACTTGATATATAATAGCCGTTGTCTAAGTCAACACTTAAATGAATTGCTTTATCTGCATCCATGATATAAGCTTCTTTAAAAGCTTTCTCTATTTCTACTATTTCCCTCAACGTCAATACATTCCCTGTGGGCACTTCCATAGGAACAGAATCAATTTCTTTAATTGTTTCTTTAATTGTAAATGAACCCTTAAATATATTTTTTTCAGTTATAGAATCGTTATAATTAATTTTTCCATTCACGTTTGAAACATATACATTGTCTTTTGTTTTTTCAAAGGAATACTCTAATTGAGTTCCTTCCCATATACTATTAAATGAAGGATTTTGCATAGCTAACGTTGCTAAATCAATTTGATATTTATAGAGTTCTTTATTCTCTGTAACATTTTGAACCATACGGTCTATAGAACTATTAAAGCTATCAGCATCTAATGCATATACGTTTAAGAGCTGTTTTTGAGCATCATTCAAATTAGCTATTGATTCTTTTAAGTAAGTGCCTATTTCTTCAATATGATCAATTGAATACTGAGCAAAAGAAGCAAACACATTTACAGAATCTTGCAATGTAAGAGAAACGGTATATTTATTATTAGCTTCTTTAACAATACCCATTTCGTATTCATCATATACGTTTTCCATTAAACCTTTATATAAATCCTGCCATGCTTTATTTTGTTCTCTAAGTGAACCAAAATCAAAATATATTTCACACATTTTTTCCGCTAATGCCTCATTGTTATAGGCCTCTGTAAGGATTTCTTTCATTTCTTGCCTGTCGATGCTAAAATATTGCACATTTGCATATATCTGATCAATACTACGATTCACTTCTTCATTTCCGAAGCTTTTAATAAAATTAAATAATTCGTCCACTTTTATGTAAACTTTATTGCCATCACTTTGTAATTTTATAATTTCTTTTTGTTCTGCTGTATTTTTATCTTTGATGTAATATGTAAAATTCAATTTTGAGGCTACACTGTCTACTTTACAATCAATAACAAGGTTATACTTATTAACTATTGATTGTACTAAGGAAAATTGTTCTGAAGGTACTCCTACTAATTCCGGACTAATATTGTCTAAAGAAAGACTCATTTCTCCAGTGACTTGATATTTTTTTAAGGCATTTACCTCTTGTGAAAGATTATAGAAGCCCCATTCTGCACTGCTGCACCCCGTTAGCAGAGATACAAGCATAATCACAGCCACTACTATAGAAAAGCTTTTTTTCAGTTTCATTTATATTCCTCCATCCTTTTTTGAAATATATTCCATGTTAATAATATCACAATAGTAACTTAATTGGAACAACTATCATGAAATAAAAAATAATTTTAATCAAATTGATATTATATTGCCGCGGTTTTTAGGGCCTCTATAAATTCCTTTTGACTTTCTAAATCTTTTATTTCTTTATTTTCTAGGTGTTTTAGGAGCTGATTAAGCTCACCTTTTGTTCTTTGAATAAATATTATATTATCTTTAAGCCCTTTCTGCTCTACAATTCTCTTCATATTTTCTATATTTTTATTATAATTTTTATATTCTTCATCCATAATACAGTAAATATGAGTATCGCTAAAAAGCACATGATCGAAAAAAGCCATACCCTTCTGATCTCCAAATAAAGCACTGTTCCAAACAACATAAGCATGAGAGAGGCTTTCAAGCTGTTTAGCAACCTCTGAACTTCCATCTTTATACGGAATAATGGAAATGTATTGAACCCCATACTGAGCTACAACCAATGTAAATAATATTGCAACTAAAGTAAATAAATTGTTTCTAGTCTTAGTTAAAATAAGCCCTGAAATAAATATTCCCAGCATAATACCTAAACTGATTGATGTACGAATAAAATATTTAAGTTTTCTCTTCTTTATGTAGTCTGCTTCTTGTATTACCTTTGCCATTTTATGCCTCCATCTCAACTATGATTTAAAGAACTGAAACAACCATGTTTTAGTGTATCAAAAAAAATACAAAAAGAAAAGCCTGCATCAAAGCAGACCTTTCATAGTTATTTAAATACATCAATCAATTGTTCAAATATGTCTTTGTTTTCTTTAATGACATCTTTGTTTCCCATAACACAAATATAATTCTGCCCAGCTAATTTTTCCATCATCTCTTTACAATTTATAATATCTTCTCTTTTTGTGCTTAAAATCTCATCTCTTTCTTTTTGAACATCCTCATAAGTGATTTTACTGATAT